>JBIIJA010000204.1:0-4763 GCA_044234195.1 Cyanobium sp.
CAAGTGGCCCGAACCCTGCTTTTTCTCGCCGACCAGCCCCATCATCAGGTGGTGGAGGATCTCACTCTCATGCCAGCTGCCGGTGCATTCTGACTTTTCTCCATGACCTCCACACTCCCCCCTCGCTCTACCCCCAGGTCCATCTCAGGTGGTGACACACCCACCACCCCCATCAGTGAGCGCATCCGCCACCGACTTGAAAGGGCCCAGGCACCTTATTTTGCCAACGACAACATTGCTGCGTTTCTCGGAGAGGGAGACCTCGAAGAGCTTGAAATTGAAGTTGCCGCAAAGGTGCGGGATCTTTTGCGCAGCCTGGTGATTGATATCGACAACGACCACAACACAGAGGAAACGGCCGAGCGGGTGGCTCGGATGTACCTCCAGGAAGTGTTCAAGGGTCGCTACCAAGAGCAGCCGAAAATTGCCAGTTTCCCCAACGTCAAAAATCTCGACGAGATCTATACTGTTGGACCCATCACGGTGCGTTCAGCCTGCTCCCACCATCTGGTGCCAATTCTTGGCAATTGCTGGATAGGCATCAAACCCGGCGAGCGCGTGATCGGTCTTTCCAAATTTTCCCGTGTCGCCGACTGGGTCTTCTCCAGACCCCACATCCAAGAAGAAGCTGTAATCATCCTGGCCGATGAAATTGAGCGCCTCTGCAAACCCAAAGGTTTAGCCATCTTGGTTAAGGCTCAGCACTATTGCATGAAATGGCGTGGGGTAAAGGAACTGCAAACCAGCATGATGAACTCAGTTGTTCGCGGGGACTTTCGCCATGATCCAAGTCTCAAACAGGAATTCTTTGAGCTTGTGAAGCAGCAAGAATCCCTTCTCTAGGCCAACGGCCTAGTTTCAGTGCCTGGCTGCTTGCACCAAGTGCCAGAGCTGCCGCACACGCTCCAGGTTTTTCACGCCTGGACGTTCTTCTACGGCACTGGAGGCATCCAAGCCGTGAGGCCCGATCCGGGCCAAGACTTGTCCCACGGTTTCAGGGCTGATGCCCCCGGCCAGCCACCAGGGGAGTGGAGGGCTCAAGGCCTCCAACCACTCCAATGGGATCGGGCAACCCGTCCCCCCCAATTGACCCGGCACCCAGGCATCGAGGAGCAAGGCATCCACCACCCCCCCATAGTCCTGACAGCGTTGTAAATCCTCCTTGGAGCGGATCCGTAGGGCTTTCCAGAGTTCAACCCCTGGGCCGAGAGCGCGTCTCAGGTCGCGGCACCGCTCAACGCTCTCCCCCCCATGGAGCTGCACCACCTGGTGGCCATTCTCTGCCATCAAACTTGGGAGATCAGCATCGGAGGGATCGGCGACCACCAGCACCCCCAGACACTCAGAGTGGCCTCCCCTAGCAGCCAGAAAGACGGGAGATCTTTGGGCGAGGGGGAGAAACCGGGGAGATCCAGGCACGGCTACCACTCCGATGGCATCTACCCCCATGGAGGCAATGGCCTCCGCCTGGGATGGATCCCGCAGGCCACAAATCTTCAGCCGGGGACCCCGAGAAGGAACGGAGTCTGCGGCCAAAGCGGGGCGGGCAGGCACGGGCGAACAACAGCTGTCGAGGACCTTTCTAAGATCAAGTTGACGACGTTTTAGGCGGAACAGGCTGTGGGTCAAAGCTGGGAGCTCTTGCGAATTCGTGGCATCTCCCTGCAGCTGCATCCAACTTGGTTTCTCGTCCTGCTGCTTCTGACGTTCGTCTTCGCTAGGGAGTACCAAGATTCCCTGGGCCCTGGGCTAGGCGAACCCCTGTTGTGGTCTCTCTCCCTGGGCTCAGCCCTGCTGCTGTTTCTTTCGGTGGTGCTGCATGAATTTGGCCATTCTTTCGTGGCCATGAGCCAGGGCGTGAAGGTGCGCAGCATCACCCTCTTTTTTCTGGGGGGCGTCGCCAACACCGAATCGGAATGCAAAACGGCCCGAGGAGAATTTTTGATGGCCGCCGCCGGACCGGCGGTGAGCTTGCTCATCGGCGCCGGCCTGCTGATGGGCCAACACGGGGCTTCCCACCTTTCGCCAGCCCTTGGTCAAATGGCCCAAAGACTCGGAGAGCTCAATTTGGTTCTGGCCCTGTTCAACCTTCTGCCTGGATTACCGCTCGATGGGGGGCGCATTCTCAAAGCCCTGGTGTGGCAACTCACGGGAAGCCAACGGCGGGGGATCGAAGTGGCCAACGGTTTCGGTCGCTTTCTTTCTCTGTTGGCCTTGGGCCTTGGGGTGATGCTGATGTTGCGGGGCGTTGGTTTTGGGCTCTGGCTGCTGATGCTTGGGTGGCTGGGATTGGGTGCCTCCCGTGCCCAGCAGCAGCTGTTGCTTCTAGAAAGGATCCTGGCGGACATGCGCGTTCAGGACGTGGCCAAGCGCCGCTTCCGTGTCCTCGAGGCCAGTGACACCCTGCGCAAGGTGAGCCAAATCCGCCTCACGCCACCTCCCGCTACGGAGGGCCTGAAGCCTGAGCCGGCAGGACCTCCCGATTGGCTCCTGGTCTGTGATCAAGGGCGCTGGCGGGGAGTGATCGATGAGAAACCCCTGCAGGAGCTGCCGATCCAACGGTGGGATAGCGACACCGTGGCTGACCACATGCAACCCCTGAGCAGCCTGGCCTCGATTCGGGAAGATGCTCCTCTTTGGCAGGCTGTACTCGGTTTGCACGACCACCCAAGGCTGTTGGTTTTGGGCGCAGCAGGCCTACCCAACGGCACGATCGAGCGTCCTGATCTCGGAGAAGCGGTGTTCACCCGGCTCGGAGTGCGACTGCCCGAACCCTTGCTCACCCGGGCACGGCAACAAAACAACTATCCGGCGGGATTGGCCCTTGAGCCAGTGGCCCGGGCCATGGCCGAAACCGCAGCCACCGATGGTGTCAAACCCACCTCGTAACAGCTGAGGGTGGAAGCGATCCTCTCCCTTTCCCAGTCCTGGAGGGGATCACTCCTCAGCGACACCACTCCGCCAGGGCCAGAAACCTGGGGCCCTACCTGGGCCCACCAGCGGAGCGCGCACCCCAACAGGTGGGTCATCAACCGCTCTCCTGACCAGGGGAGGGTCGGAAGGCTGGGCGCCGGAGTGTCGAACACGGCCTCCCAGAGAACCCCATCGGGTTCGATCGCCACACTGCCGTGCTGGAGCAAGCAACCCCTTTTCCAGAATTGGGCACTGCCGATGCGCTTCTGGCCATTGCCATGCACCAGATCAGCCGCCGTGCTGCTGGCGAAACAGTTGGGCTGATCGGCGCGACAGGGGGAATCGCCAAACTCCAAGGGCTGGCCCATGGCGGCAAACGCTTCCTGAAGCCAAAGGCAACTCAGGTGATAAGCCTCCCGACGCCGGCGAGGGGGATCGGGCCAGATGAGGGCGTAGGTGAGATCACCGCCATGGAGAACGGCTGAGCCTCCACTAGGGCGACGCACCAGGGTCAACCGTCCCTCCATCGCCAGACGAAGCCAGCGTGGATCCAGAGTCCTCTGATGGCGGCCCAGAGAGAGGGTGGGACCGCTCCAGCGATAGAAGCGCAAAAGAGGTCCCCCCCGTTCGCCTTGGCTGATTCGCTCGAGCAGCCAGGCATCAATGGCCATCTGCCAGGAACCAGAGAGGGAGCAGGGAGGTAACCAGTGCAGGCCGTGGGGCTCCTCCATCCCGTCAACCCCGGGGAGCAAAGGCCCAGAAACTGGGGTCCAATTCGTAGCCCAGCACGGCGGCCATCTGGCCCAGGCCCTGGCGACAATCCACACCCGCATGGCGGGAGAGAGCATCGAGCTGGAAAAGCCGATGGCTGATCCACAGTTCCAAGCTGTCAGGCCCAAATTGAAGACCCTCGTTGCGGCTGAAGCGATGGGGCAACAGCATGGCCACATGGCGGGCCAGGGTGCCGCTGGCCCGTTCCAGAAGAAGGGGCAACCAGGGCAGCTCCGCATCAGCCCGAAGGCACCAGAGGCGCACCTCCGGGATCTCCGAGAGTTCCCGTGGATCCTCCGGGGCCGTGGGCCAAATCAAATTCAGCTCAAGCTGCCCTGCAAGGGGTAGCAGTTCTGCCAAGGGCATGGAGGCCCAGGGAGCCAATGGGGACAGGTCGAGTTCCCGGATCTGCTCGCAGCTGACCGTGGCGCGCACAGGTGGTTGGGCCATCAAGAGCTGTGACAGGGCCTGCAATAGAGGTGGACCGTAGCGGGCTGAGGGCGAAGAATGGGGCGGTTCTCCTTTCGCTCACCATGCTCACCCAGACGGAAATCCTGATCGCTCTGGTGGTGGCCGCCCATGCGGGTGTGCTGGCCGTGCGGCTGAGTTTCAGCCTCTTCAAGGCTTGACGGCAGCCCTTGGCAAGGGTCGATTCAGGCGCTAAAAGCGGGGCCTGTTGAACGCCTGCCCGGTGCGCTCCTCCTCTCGCAACACTCCCGCCAGGTCTTCTGCCAGAGCAAGCAAAGCTCGCCCCGCCATGGGACCCAATGGCTCCAGAGGAGGCTTGGCGGTGAAGAAGCCTCTGGAGCAAGCCAGTGCCGCCCCTCACGGTTCACCCTCACGACCGGTGCAATTCGTGGTGTCCACCGGGGCTGAGGTCCTTTCCCTCAATGAGGAGCGTAGGGAATTGGTTTGCAGCCTGATCGGCCTCACCGTGAAACTTGGCCTGGTGGTCATGGCCGGGGTGAGTCTCTGCCGTCTTGCGGGCGCTTACCAGGAACGGATGGATCGGCAGGGGGAACTCTCCGCCGTACTGGAAATCGAAAACGCCCAACTGGCAAAAGCCCGGGATCGCTTCG
>JBIIJA010000205.1:0-4759 GCA_044234195.1 Cyanobium sp.
ACGACTGTCAGTCGGGACATGGGGTGGCTATGCATGGGGGGTGAGGTTCCTGGTTGGGCGGTGACACCCCGACCCTGGCAACCTCACACCCCCTTGTCAGCTGAACAACGTGGTGGGACTACACACTTAACGTGTTGCCCACCTCGGGACGCCCGCTGAGCGAGAAGCGAGCTGAGCCATCATTCACAGAGGCTGATCCATGCAAGGGGAGGGAATCCAATCCCTTCGTTCCAGCCACAAAGGCATGAGACGAAGAACTGGCAATGCCATAAGCGCTGCCAGGAGTCTGATAGGCGGCAATCAGTCGGGGGGCGGTGGGATCGGAAACATCAATAACGTGAACGTCGGCCGCACCACTATTTTGATAATCAGCACCACTAAGGTAAACGAAGCTACCAGCCGCAGAAATACTCCTTTGCCAGGCAAGTGGCAAAGAAATGTCGCCAACCTGGACGGGATTGGTGGGGTCGCTGATGTCAAGAATCAGCAGTCCCTGCTGACCTGCGACGTAAACTCGTTTGTCATTGACAATAAAATCATTCGCGGTGCCCATGTTAAATCTCAAATACAGTTGACTCAACTGCCGGGGATTCGCAATATCGTTTAGATCATAAATCGCCATGCCTCCCCAATTACGGAAAGACACCAGCGCAAGATTCCCTTGCACCTTTATACTGAATGGATCTCCTCCAACCTGAAATGTCTGCACAAGAGCAGGTGCATCAGGATTGGAAATATCGAGAATCTTCACTGCTCCATAGGTCGCCCCCAGCAATGCATACCGTCCCCAAGTCGCCACGGAGGTGACATAGCCAGTGTCGGCATAACCACCCTTCACCACTGGAGAAAGCGGATCACGAACGTCGACAATTTGCAGGCCGCTATAAGGCTTCGCCAGATAGACAAACCCTCCTCCGAGCGCCATCGCCTCCGGTGAGGAATAGCCTTGCAGAGGAACAAAACGTGGAATTTGGATCGCTTTTGGGTCGCGGATGTCGGCGATCGCTAGATTTCCAGCTGAGGCAAAGAAAGCGTAATGACCTGCAACGATCACATCGCCCGTCCCATAGGCATCGGCATGGCCAGAGAGAACAGACAACAAGAATGAATCACTGGCTTGTTGCCCTTCCTGATCAGTCGCCATGAGGCGAACGTTTAAAGTGCCTGATCCCACTGGCGTACCACTGAATGTGCGAGTGGCTGAATCAAAAGCAATCCAACCTGGAAGGGGGGAGCCATCTGCCAAGCTGGCTGTATAGACGAGCTTGTCGCCTGGATCCACCACCAGAGATGACGGCATCACCAACTGAAAGGGCTGACCTTCATAAGCAGACCGGCCTGCCAGGGAACCCACAACCAAGGGCTCAGACTTGGCTGGCGTCGCATCGATGGACACACGATCGAGAACAGTGAGCCGGTAGCCGTCAGCAACAAGAACCGAATTGCCAACGATTGCCAGATCATTGGCTTCTGATGTGGCATGAATGGTGAGCAGCTGGGGTGCACTTGGAGTACTGATGTCCAACACATGCACCCCAGAATTCCTGGTGCTGACGTACAGCCTATTTCCATCAAGGATGGGGCCTTTGATGTAATAGATGTCTTCTTCCTCAGGGAAGCTATAGCGGCTGATCCGCACAGGTGCTGCTGGGTTGGCTACATCAAGGATCTCCACCCCATTGCTGCTCGTGACAAAGGCCTGCGTTCCAGCCACAGTGACTCCATAGGCGGAGCCAGCGGTTTGGAAGCTGCCAACCACCCTCAACGCTTGGGGGTCGCTCACATCAACAATTTGGATTCCAAGGGAAGAGGAAGCCACATAGGCGTATTTTCCGCTCACCGCCACATTCATAGCCGTGCCGGACAACTCCAACCGCCCTATCACAATCGGCTGCACAGGGTTGCTGATCTCCACGATCAACAAACCGCGATTCCAATCTGCGATGTAAGCACGCGTGCCATCTACCGTGATCCCGTTGGCATAGCCATCGGTATCCAGCGTGAAGACTAGAGACGGACTGGTCGGATTGCGACCATCGATGACCTGAAGGCCAGCATCACTTGCAGCAAGAAAGGCATAACCACCAGAGAAGGCGACATCCCTGGCATAGCCTGGTGTATCTAGGCGAGCCAGAGACGTGGGAGTGGCGGGCTGACTGGTATTGATGATCGACAAGCCAACATGTCCAGTCGCCAAGAAGGCCAGGTTTCCATCCACGGCAATGGCTTGAGCATCTCCATAGGCCCCATCCCCCCCCGCATTGAAATCAAACTGACTGATTCCGATTGATAGAGGGATGGTGTCACTGATGCTTTCGCCCTCGCTGTTCGTAGCTGTGAAGCGCACATTCAAGGTGCCAGCCAGGGGCGGCGTGCCGCGCAGGGTGCGTGTGGCGGCATCAAAGCTGAGCCAACTCGGCAGGGGGCTGCCATCGCCGAGGCTGGCGCTGTAGGTGAGCAAGCCAGTGCGGCTGAGGAAGCTATAGGTGGGGACCGTCAGCGTGAAGGGCCGATTCAGCTGCAGCAGTCGGCCCGGAACTGGATTGGCGAGCTGGGGAGCAGACGCTTCATTAATGGAAACCATGGTTCTAGTTCAATGAGCCCTGAGGTGGCCGCGCTCAGATAACTGACTGAACTCAGACAGGTCGAACTAATCGACCCGCGCACAACCGAGGTCGAACTAAGGTAAGCCAAAAATCCAAAAAAAGGCGGCTGCCGTATGCAGCAAATCCGCTTGTTAACGAATGAAAGCGTAGTGGTGGCGACAGTGCTCTGCGATTTTGCGTAATCTGCAAATGATCTCTACTTCTCTTCCCCTAGGGCTGGGGGGCCCCAAACTTCAGCAACCCGCCCCCACCACCACCCTGGGGTTTCTCCTCCGGTTTGGCCTTGATCACCTGGCGGCAGGCGATGGTCACCTCGTTGGCGGCCTGGTCGATCGGTTCCCGGCGGGCCATGCTGTTGCTGGGCGCGTCCACCGCCAGGTTGCGAATGCTCCAGAGCACGTCCTTGCAGCGGGCCGGCAGGCGAGGGTGATCCAGCAGGGGATCGGCCTGGCGGCGGGCATCGGCGCAGCTGGCCGCGGTGTTCTCTCGCCCGCAGGCCAGGGTGGTGAGCTGGAGGGTGCGGAACACACTGGCCGGGGGGAAAGACTCCGGGGGGTAGCTGGGCGGGGAGGCCGCCAGCAGGGCTCCGCCCAGCAACTGGGGCCCGAGTGATGCCCCCAATGCCAGAGCCATGCCACCCAAGCGGCCCATGGGCCCTGGATGTGCCTTCCGCGGGAATGCCATCAACCCTGTTCTTGAGCTGAGGTCACTCTGGGAGGGGCAGCGCCCCGGGGAGTCCCCGCCGCAGACGGTGTTGCTGCTGGATCCACCGCTGGCGAGCGGCCACCCCGGCGAGCGGCGCCGCGGCCGCCAAGCTGCGCCGCAGCCAGCCCCACCGCCGCAGGCGGCCCCCCATGGCCCCCTCCCGCGCTTGCAACTCCTGCATCCGACGGATCTCCGGCAACCGCCGCAGAGCGATCTGGGGCAAGAGGGCATCGATCCGCTCCCCGAGGTCCTCCCTGCCCGCCGCCACGCCTGGCCATTCGGCGGCCAGCGGGCCCAGCAGCCTGGCCGCCACCAGGGCATCCCGCAGGGCCATGTTGATGCCCTGGGCCCGCACCGGGCTCATGGGATGGGCGGCATCGCCCAGCAGCACCAGCCCCAGGGCGTGCCAGCGGGACGCGCAGCCCACCTGCACCGCCAATCCCTGGGGTCCGCTGATCGCCGCGAGGGGCACCTGCTTCAGCAGGGCCGCCCCCTCGGGCGGGAGGGCCTCGCACCACAACTGCCGCCAGCCAGCGGCCTCCCCGGGCCGCCCCACCCCGGCTTCCGCCACCCAACCGAGGCGCAGCGCCTCCCCAGCCGCTTCCTGAAACAGCGCAAAGCTGAGGCCCTCCGCCACCACCGTGAGAAAGCGGCCCCCCAGCCACCGCTCCAGCGGTGCCACCTCAGGGGCCGCCAAGCGAAACCAGAGCACCGGCTCCATCGAGCCTCCTGGCTCCAGGTTGAGGGCAGCCAGTTGGCGCACCAACGACTGGCGCCCATCACAGCCCACCACCACATCCGCCCCCAGCTCCCTGCCATCGGCCAACACCACGCCACCCACCCGGCCCGCTTTTCCATCCGCCCGCAGCAGCTCCCGCACCGCCACCCCCTCAATCAGCCGCACGCCGCCCTGAAGCGCCAATTCCCCCCGCAGTTGCACCAGCAACGACTCCTGATCCACCAGCCAGCAGCCCCGATCCCCCCCGAGCGGTTCGGCAACCGCAAAAAATGGCCGGCGCTCCAACACCACCGCCCAGCCCTTGAGGGGTCGATGGCGCACGCCAGCCGGCAGGGGCCAGAGCCCCATGGCCTCCAGCGCCTCCACGCCACTGGGCATCAGGCCCTCTCCCCGATAGGGCCGCGGGCCCCCTGGCGCAGCAGCCTCCACCAGGGTGACGGCCCAGCCGGAGCGGTCCAGCAGCAGGGCCAGAGCAGTGCCGGTGGGGCCGGCTCCTACCACCACCACATGGGGGCTGGCGTCTGGGGAAAAGGGTTGGCTCAGCTGGGGGTCTCCCCACCACCGTTCGGCCCATGCGCCTTGGGATGGGAAGGATGCAGCTCCATCAGCTCCTGTTTCTTGCTGAGCAGATACTCCACCAGCTCCTTCTGCAGCACCAGCAGCTCGCCCGTGCAACCGCGGAAGGCGGCGCGATGGCGGATCTCGTCGT
>JBIIJA010000273.1:0-3876 GCA_044234195.1 Cyanobium sp.
GATTTAGAAGCTGCGGCATCTGCCCTCTATGGGGAGCAACAGGTGTCCATCACCCGAGTAGAGAATGATCCTCGGGATCGCCTCAGCGCCATCGTGAAAACAACGGGCACTGTCGAGCTTGCCTCACTGGCTTGAAACCTTCTCTGCACAGGGATCTCAGGGGAGGAGACACCCCTGGGCTTGGATGTCCTCACTGAGGCGATCTGCTTGCCGAGCCAAAGCTGCTCCTTTCGTGGTGTAAAAGGTGAAACGCTGCCGGTTGCGATAGAGCAGGGCGGTTGTCGATTCCAACAGCTGCTCGGCTTCCCGACGACAACGGTTCCAGGCGGCGTAATCCATCGAGCCATACTGTTGGTCTCTGGCATTCGCCCCCTCTGCGCGGATGGCCAGCCGGGGGCAGAGGCGATTGCGAAAAGTTCGTACCAAAGCAATCTCCTGCTCCATGGCCTGGGAAGCCAGCCCATCCCGTTGCCGGCGCAGCTCCCTACAGGCCCCTAGATCAGCCGCTTGAGCCCATCCGTTGAACACGCCCAAAAGGACAGCGGCACATCCCACAAGAACACGAACGCGACTCCCTGGGCAGCGGGATTTGGATCTCAGCACAGCGGGCCTAAGGCCCCTTGGCCTCACCCAGGCTGAATTCTCGAACCATGAGATCTTCTGGTCGACTAGGGGATGATGGCTCCTTCAACAGTGATGGCCGGATCAGAGCGTCTCGCTGCAGTTCTCTCTCCAACATGCGGATGCGACTCGCCCTAAGGCAGTATTTGCAGCCACCAGTAGTTTGCAGATGCTTCTCCGGAGTGATAGAAATCAACTTCACCGGATGAAGATTGCAGCGGATGTGGATAGGAGTTTTATAACTCTTATAAATGATCTGACCATAATCGTAATGGTCTGCAAAGCGTGCTTGAGCCCGATCTAAAAAAGTTTCTTTGCTGATGGGGCTACCCATGCCTTCAGCACAAGGGTTAACGAACTGGCCATCTTGGCAGGTTTTTCGTTCCTGACGCCATTTGGCAACCTTCCGCAATCCACCCACTGCCTCAGGGGGCCTTTGGCTCAAACACCAGGGCCACTCCGTTGTTGCAATAACGCAGGCCAGTGGGTTTGGGGCCATCTTTGAAGACATGGCCCTGATGGCCGCCGCAGCGACGACAATGGTATTCCGTGCGGGGCACGATGAGTTTGAAATCCACCTTGGTGGCCACCGCCCCATCCAGCGGTTGCCAAAAGCTTGGCCAACCCGTTCCACTGTCGAACTTCGCTGCGGAGCTAAACAGGGCCAAGCGGCAGCCGGCACAGCGATACACCCCAGAACGCTTCTCCTGATTGAGGGCACTGGTGAAGGGGGGCTCCGTACCTTCTTGTCGCAATACCTTGTAGGCGGGAGGGGAGAGACGTCGTTTCCATTCGGCGTCACTCAGCATCCAGCGAGAATCGGTGGGCTTTGAAGCCGCCTCTACCCTTCGAGCCCAAAGCGCTAAGGGAAAGGCCCCTGATAGGCCCCTCAAGATGGCGCCCAATCCGAAACGAATCAAGGCACGACGTGGCTGCGTCACTTGCCCTATCCCACCCAGCCTGCGCTGAGGATCACCGCCAGTGAAAGAAACACCGCCATCAACGTCCAGGAGATGCGATTCAGGGTGGCCTCAGCGCTGCGCGCACTGGTGAACATGCCACTGCCACCAGAAACCAACCCCCCTAGGCCATCACCCTTGGGGCTATGCAAAAGAATGCTGATGACAAGCAGAATGCCACTCAGCATCCAGAGCCAGGAAAGAACGGATTTAAGCATCAGCAGATTTTAGGCGTCAGACCCTCAAGGCCTGGGTGGGGGCATGGGCAGGGAGCAATGCGGCAGCGGACTGGATGAGGGATTCCCCGCTCATGCGCGCAGGCTTGGGGAGACCCAGGATGGCGAGCAGTGTAGGGGCAATATCCGCGAGGCCACCCCCCTCTCGCAATGTCACATTGGTGGCGTGACCAGGGAGCTGCCGTTTTTCCCCTTCGACCAGAATGACGGGAACAGGATTCGTGGTGTGGGCGGTCCATGGACGGCCATCGGGCCCCTGCATCACCTCTGCATTGCCATGGTCGGCGGTGATCAACATGGTGCCGCCCATGCGGGTGGTGGCCTCCAGGAGGAGGCCCACACAGCGATCCACCATGGTGATGGCTTCAGCTGTGGCTTTCAGCTGCCCGGTGTGGCCCACCATATCGGGATTGGCGTAATTGATCACCACCAACGAATAGATGCCTTTATGGATGGCAGCGATACAGCTGGCCGTGAGTTTTTCAGCAGACATGGCTGGTTCCATGTCGTAAGTAGCCACCCGTGGGGAGGGAACCAAATGTCTGTCTTCCCCGGGAAAAGCCTGTTCGATACCCCCATTCATGAAGTAAGTGACATGGGGATACTTTTCCGTTTCTGCCGTACGGAATTGCCGTAAACCGTGCTCTGAAACCACCTGGCCCAACAACCCGTCGAGGGATTCTGGGGGGAAAGCCACAGCAACAGGAAGACCCTGCTCGTACTGGGTGAAGGTGACAAGATGCAAGGGATCGATTCGCTCCCTGGGAAATCCATCAAAATCGTCGCAGGCCAGGGCACGAATCAACTGGCGCACCCGATCTGGACGGAAGTTGAAACACACCAACCCATCTCCCGCCTTCAGCAAGGTGGGATGGAAGCGCACTGGCTCCAGGAATTCATCATTGATGTTGTCGGCATAGCTTGCCGCCAACACCTCCGCAGGGGTTTGGTGGGTGAGAGGAGTGGGCTCGGTCAGTAGTCGATAGGCTTTTTCTGTGCGATCCCAGCGGTGATCACGGTCCATGGCCCAATAGCGACCACAGAGTGTGGTGATCTCTCCCACGCCAGCCTCCTCAATCAGGGTGGCGATGCGCTCTAAGTAGACAGGGCCGCTGGTGGGGGGCGTATCGCGCCCATCCGTAATCACGTGAAGGCACACCTTCTTCAGCCCGCGACCCGCGGCCCAACGCAGCAGTCCTCCAAGGTGGTCGAGATGGCTATGGACCCCTCCATCGGAGCAGAGACCTAAGAGATGAAGGGTGTGACCGTTGGCCAAAAGGCCATCGGCCATCTCATTCAGAGCAGGATTTTGGCCAAGACTTCCATCCCGCACGGCCTGGGAGATCCGAACGAGTTCCTGACGAATGATCCGGCCTGATCCGATGGTGAGGTGACCCACCTCGGAGTTGCCCATCTGATCATCTGGAAGGCCCACTGAGGCGCCACTGGCGGCGATCAAAGTGTGGGGATAGGCCTCCCAGAGGGCATCCATCACGGGCGTTTCAGCTGCGGTGATGGCGTTGAACCGACTCTCTTCGCTGTAGCCCCAACCATCCAGAATGGCCAACACGACCGGTGCGACCGGGGCGGCATCAGAAAAATGAAGCGCTGGCGGGGCCGTCTTTTGGAGGGCCTGCTTGGAAGGAGGGATGGAATTCACCCTTGGCCTGCTCGCTGATAGGGCCTCAACATTCTTCAAACTACATCCACGTCCTCTTTCCACCAGGGGTGGGGTGACAAAGCGTCAGGCTTTGGGGACATCGTTGAGGAAACGTCACTTTTAGATTAGGAGTCGCCTGCTGGGCGGAACGCTTGGCCCCTTCCCCATCTCAGCCCAGTTCGCGCATCGAAATCCTCTCAGCCCAGGAGCTGGGTCGCACGCTGGATCGGCTCGCTTCCCAAGTGCTGGAATCAGCTGCCGAATCTCAAGATCTTCTCCTCCTAGGTATCCCCACCCGGGGGGTGGCTCTGGCCCGGGTGCTTGCAGGGCGTCTCAGTGCCATCGCTGGCCACCCCGTTCCCCACGGCAGCTTGGATCCCACCTTTCACCGAGATGATCT
>JBIIJA010000007.1:0-16779 GCA_044234195.1 Cyanobium sp.
CGTGTGCACCCTGGGCCACAGCAATCCAGCCCTGCGCCGGGCTCTCTGCTGGCAACTGGGAACCCTGCAGCACGTTTCCAACCTCTACCGCATCCCCGAGCAGGAGGCCTTGGCGGAAGCCTTGGTGCAACGCAGTTGCGCTGATCGGGTGTTTTTCTGCAATTCCGGCGCCGAGGCCAATGAGGCGGCCATCAAGCTCGCGCGCAAACATGGCCACCAGGTCCGTGGCATCGAGCGTCCGGTGATTCTCACGGCCGAAGCCAGCTTCCACGGGCGCACCTTGGCGGCGGTCACTGCCACGGGCCAACCCCGCTACCACCAGGGCTTTCAGCCCATGGTGGAAGGTTTTCGCTATTTCCCCTACAACGACATCGGTGCCTTCGAAGCCCTTCTCGAGGCCTGTGAGGCCGAAGGGCCTGCCGTGGCCGCGGTCCTCGTGGAGCCGCTCCAGGGAGAAGGGGGCGTGAACCCAGGTGATCCTGCTTTTTTCCGCAGGGTGCGCCAACTCTGCGACGAGCGCCACATCCTTCTCATTTTTGATGAGGTGCAAATCGGTGTCGGCCGCAGTGGGCGCTGGTGGGGGTATGAAACGTTGGGGGTGGAACCCGATGCCTTCACCGCGGCCAAAGGGCTTGGCGGCGGCATCCCCATCGGTGCCCTGGCGGTGAAGGCCAGCTGTGACCACCTGCGCCCTGGGGACCATGCCAGCACCTTCGGGGGCAATCCCCTCGCCTGCAGGGCGGGTTTAACCGTGCTGGAAGAGATCGACCGCCGGAATCTGCTCGCCCATGTGAAGGACGTCGGCAACCAGCTCAGGGAGCAGCTTCAGGATCTGGTGGGGCGCTATCCAGAGCAGCTTGGCGGGGTGCGCGGCTGGGGGCTGCTGCTGGGCGTTGTGCTCCAGCCGGGGGGGCCGACGGCCCCTGATCTGGTGAAAGCGGCTTTGGCGGAGGGCCTGCTTCTGGTTCCCGCAGGGACCGCTGTGGTGCGGTTCGTGCCCCCTCTGGTGATCAAGCCCCGCCATGTGCGCAAACTGGTGAAGCGTCTCGAGAGGGCCTTGAAGCATCTCCTCTGATGCGACTGCCAGACCCGGTCGATCTCGACAGTTTGCTGGCCTCCTGCGCAACCCGCGGCATTGATTTGGGGCTGGATCGGATTCGCTCGGCCCTCGCCGCTGGGGGCCATCCCGATCGGCGTTTTCCGGCTGTGCAGGTGGCAGGCACCAACGGCAAGGGCTCCATCGCCACCTTTTTGCACGCCATTCTTCAGGCGGCGGGGCTGCGCACGGGCGTGTACCGCTCTCCTCACCTGCTGAGCTGGCGCGAGCGGATTCAACTGGGGCAGGAGTGGGTGGATGGGAGCACCCTGCGGGCTGACCTGCAGCGCTGGCTCCCCCTGGGAGAGCGCCATGCTCTCACCGCCTTTGAAGTGTTCACGGCGGCGGCGATGGATCGCTTCGCTAGGGCTGAAATGGATTTGGTGGTGTTGGAGGTGGGGCTGGGGGGGCGTCTGGATGCCACCACGGCCCATCCAGATCGAAGGGTGGTGGGATTTGGACCCATCGGCATGGATCACCGAGAGTTTCTCGGCGACACCCAGGCGGCGATCGCCCACGAAAAAGCTGGTGTGATGAGCCCGGGACAGATCGCCATCAGCGGCCCCCAATCTCCGGAGGTGGCAGAGGTGTTGGAGCGTCAGGCCCACCTTCGGGGATGCCAGCTGCGTTGGGTTCAGCCCCTTCCAGGGGAAGAGGCAGGGGGGCCGCCTCTGGGGTTGCCAGGCACCTTTCAGCGCAGTAACGGGGCCGTGGCCCTGGGGATGGCCAAAAGTCTCATCGAGCAGGGCTGGCCGATCTCCGAGGAGGCCATCGCTGAGGGGTTGCATCGAGCCCGCTGGCCTGGCCGGCTTGAAAGCCGCCGCTGGCAGGGCCGGGCTTTGCTTCTGGATGGGGCCCACAACCCGCCTGGCGCGATGGCCCTGCGCCGGGAGTTGGATCTCCTGGACGATGGGGAATCAGGCCCCACTGGGGTGGGACGCCGCTGGCTCTTGGCGATGCAACGCAGCAAAGAGGCCCCGGCCGTGTTGGATGCCCTGCTCGCTCCCAATGACATGGCCGCCATCGTGTCTCTGTCGGATCTGCCCTGTTGGAGTGTGGAGGCCTTGCTGGAGGCTCGACCAGCCCTGGTGGGTCGCCTTCAGGCCGTGGCCACTCCCCTGGAGGGCCTGCGGTGGCTGAGGCCAGCGGGTCCCCTGCCCGTGATCGCTGGCTCGCTCCACCTGCTTGGCGTGATCTGGCCGCTCTTGGATCCTCCACTCCAGGATCCTGGGGCATGAAGCTCCGAAATGATCAGCTTCACGGAAGAATTCGCTCCCAAGCTGACGCTTCTGACTCCCCGGTGCCATCCTGCTTTTGGTAGGCCTTTTTCTCTCGCCCATGACGGTCACTCTCACCCCTGAAGAACGCAACAAGCTGATCGGTGGCCCCCTTGCCGCCGCCATGGCCGTGATGGCCGTGGATATGGGGATTTTCTCCAGCGCACAAGAAGCCCTTGCCCTAGGCAAGGAACTCTCGGCCGCAGCCACCCGCTACGCCTCCAACCCCCTGATTTCGAGCCTCTTTGATCCCGAGGCCCTCAAGCAGGGCATCAATCCAGAGAAGCCCAACATCTCTCCTGAGGATGTCAAGGAAGGCAAGGTGCTCGACCGAGCTCTGGAGCAGGTGGATCAGGCCATGAGCCTGGTGCGCACCAAATGCGATGCCCCCACGGCCCAGCAGTATGCCCAGCTGATTGTGGATGGCTGCGTGGCCGTAGCTGAAGCCGCCGGCAAGGGGCTCTTTGGCGCCGGGGAAAAGGTGTCCCCCGAGGAGAAGGCGGCCCTCGATCGGATCCGCCAGCATCTTGGGGTCACCGCCTGAAGGTTGAGCGCCATGCCCTGGGTTTCCTTTCCTCTGTTCAGATCAGAAAGGCCCGGGGCTGGCCTCACCAAACGGCTGGTCCGCCTCTTCAGCCGGGGGTGGCTGCTCCTCCTCCTTTTGGCCCCCCTGCCGGCTCTGGCCAGTTATGCCGAGCGGGTGGACTACACCCTCACCAACCAATCCGGCCAGGATTTCCACGGCCAAGACCTGAGCGACACCTCCTTTGCAGGAGCCGTTGCCCGCCAGGCCAATTTCGATGCCGCCGACTTGCATGGGGCGATCTTTACCCAGGGAGCCTTTGCCGGGGCCAGCTTTCGTGGGGCCAACCTCAGCGACGTGCTGATGGATCGCGTGGATTTCAACGGCGCTGATTTCACTGGCGCGCTCCTGAAAGGCGTGATTGCCTCCGGCAGCAGCTTTGCTGGAGCCACTGTCACGGATGCCGATTTCAGCGAGGCCATTCTCGATCGAGCCGACCAGGTGGCCCTATGCCGCAAGGCCCGGGGGCAGCATCCGCTGACCGGGGTCGACACCCGGGAGAGTCTCAGCTGTTGAGGGGCGTCACCCTGGTGTGGCCCCAGGCTGGTCCCACCACCCCCTCAGCTTGCCGGGGTTGAGCAAGCCAAGGGGATCCAGGCTCCGCTTGCAACCCACCTGCTCCGAGTCGACCACCCCTAGGCCTCCATCCTCCACCGTGAGCACGTGGGGATCGAACACCATGGCTCCCCCCTCCCGGCACTGGGCCATCAACTCTTGGAGTGGGCCAATCCCCTGGTCTCGCAGCACCGGTAGACCCGCGAGCCGGCAAGTGCCCTCTTGCCGGACCCCTTCAAGATGCCAGTAGAGGCTGTCTCCCCAGGTGGCGCCGAGGCCCTGCATGAACGGGCCCTCCGGCTGCGGAAGAAGCATCTGCAAATAGGTCCAATCGGGATGCTTGGCCCGCCAGTGCAAGGTGGTGTGGTTCCAGGTGAGTTCCCTCAGGGGAAGGCCCCGGCTGGTGGCCTCCGGCTCCTGCCACACCACCGTGCCCCCTCGTGACGTCAGCCACCAGGAGGCGCCAGCGACGGCATCGGGAGCCAGGAGCAACAGCAGGCGACTCTCCCCGGCCTGGGGCGCGGGGCAGCCTTGGGGCCAGGGCAAGGCAGCCGCCAGCGGAGCCTCCAGAAGGCACAGCTCCTGCAGGAGCAGGGCCGTGCGGGGAAGGCCCTGGGCCGCCTCCAGCGCTTGGCTGTCCTCCTCGAAGCCCACCACCATTTGCCACCACCCCACGGCTTCCGTGGTGGCCAGCCGCAGGGCCGTGAGAATCCCATTGGTGCCATAAGCATGATTCAGGGGCTCACAGGCTGGGCCCTCCAGCTGCAGCAATCGGGGCTCGGGCTCCACCGTCACCACCTCCAGCCCCAGAAGGTGGCCCGGATCCCTCAGGAAGCCCCAACGCAGGGAGCCAATGCCCCCCGATCCTCCGGCGATGAAGCCACCCAGGGTGGCCGTGCGATAGGTGCTCGGTGCCAGCCGGAGGGCCCGCCCATGGGGCAGCAGCTGCCGATCGAGCTCCGCCAGGAGGCAACCGGCCTCCGCTTCCACCACCCCGGTGGTGCCGTCGACGGAGCGGAGCCGGCGGAGGCCCGTCATCTCCAGAACCACCCCGCCGGCCAAGGGCACACATTGCCCGTAGTTCCCCGTACCTGCCCCGCGAACCGTGAGCGGCACGCCGTGGCGCCCGCAGGCCCCTGCCACGGCCATCACCTCCTGGACGCTGGATGGGCACGCCACCAATTGGCCCCGGCAACCCGCCAGCAGCTGGCGCAGCACTGGCGAATAGCCATGGAAATCGTTGGAGAGCTTTTCCAGCTCTCCCGGGGTTCGGAGCACCTTCAGGCCGGGAGCGAGTCGATGCAGCTCCTGCTCCAAAGCTTCGATCTGCCCGGCTGAGGGCAGCGGTGGCAGCGGTGGCAGGCTGAGGGAGGGCATGGTGGGGCCGGAACGAAGAAGGAGCAGGGCTTCAGTTTCCTTGGGGGATGGGCTCTGGAGCCGCCAGGGGACCCAGCAACGGCGAAGGGGCCTCGGATGGGGGGGGCGGCAGCCAGAGCCCGTTTCGCAAGACCCGTCGCTGGGGGCTGCGGGCCAAGAGGTCGGGCCAGGAGCTGGCGGCCAACACCACCAGATCGGCTGGCCCACCGACCCGCAGCACCCCATCCCACTCCAGCCGCATCAGCCGGGCCGGAGCGGTGGTGAAGGGGGCCAGTCCAGCCCGATACCAGGGCAGCAGATGGCTTGCCACCGTGGTGAAACGGATCAATTCAATCGGGTCGAAATCACCACCGGCAAACCAGGCATCCTGCACGTTGTCTCCACCGATGGCCACGGTGACGCCGGCCTGTTGCAGCTGGCGGATGGGGGCCTGGGGGCGACGGGCGGGAGTTCTCTCAGGATCCCGATCCAAGAGCCAGAGGTTGGTGGTGGGGAGGGCCACCACGCCCACACCCACCTGGGCCAGCCCCTCCGCCAACCGGTGCCGGGCACCATCGTCCATCAGGCCCATGCTGCTGGCATGGCTCGCCACCACTGGCACGGTGAAGCGGTGCTCCTGCAGCAGATCCCTCACCAGGAGGAGTCCATGGGGGGGAGGTTGGTCGCTCTCATCGATGTGCAGATCGACGCCGCAACCTTCCCGCTCCGCCAGGCGCAACAGAGCCAACAGAGCCTCCCGCTCCCCCCCCTGGAGTTGATAAGGCGGGCCCAACACGCCTCCTAAAAGGCCCCGCTCGGCAGCCACACGGCGAGCCAGCTGCTCACCCTCTCGGCTCTGCCAGTGGTGGATCGGAACCAGGGCCACCAACTCCAGATCCACCCGCCCAGCCCAGCGCTGGCGCAGGCTGCTGAGCACGTCCCAGCAGAGTTCAGCGGTGGGCCCCAGGCTGTCGATATGGCTGCGAATGGCCCGCAGGCCATAACGCCAGCCCTGTTCCAGGGCTCGCTCCGCCCGTTCCCACACCCGCTCGGGGGTGCGTTGGCTGGCTTCCTGCATGTTGATGCGCATGGCCTCCGCCATGGTGCCGGCGAAGTTGGCGTGGGCGGGGGCGGTAAAGGCTTTGTCGAGATGGGCGTGGGCCTCCACGAGGGGCGTGAGGGCCATAGGCATCCCTTGGGCCGGTGGGGGCCCCTGGTGGGGGGCCAGGCGGGTGATCAGGCCGTCCTGGTGGTCGATGCACACCCGCACCAAGCCCTCCCCGTCGGCTGCGGCTAGGGGGAGGGTGGGATCGATCAGGCAGCGGGGGATGGCGAGGGGGGGGAGATGGTTCAACGCTTTTTACTGGAGTCCGCGGGCTCATGGGCCTGAAGCAAGAGGAATTGCCCGGCTCCTGCCAAGGTGGTGGCCTCGTAGCGAGGCAGGTGTAGATCGGGCACCTGGCGGAGCCCCGGCAGCAAGGCGGCCAGATCCAATTCCGTGTGATAGATGCTGAACAACCCAAGATTCCTCCGCCTGGAGTGGGCTTCCACGAGCTTGCCGAGCACCGGTTTTTGGGAGCGCACCAGCTCGGGGCACTGGCGGATGAGCAGGCGCAACATGCCTGTCACTCCATCGTTGTGGCACAGCTCCTTGATGAGCAGGGCGGTGAGCTGGTTGCCGCCAAACTCCGCGAAAGCTGCTGGCCCTGGATTGGTGCTGATCAAACCAACGGCCAGTCCGCTACCCATCACGGCCACCGCCAGAAACCGGGAGATCGCCGTCATCAATCGCGATCCAAAGGGCGGCACTCAGGTTGGCAGAGATCTCCGCCTGCTGCAGCCGCGCGTCGAGTGGTAGGTTCGTTGAACCACGGCGGGCGTCGCCAAGTGGTTAAGGCAGCGGCTTGTGGCGCCGCTATTCGGGGGTTCGAGTCCCCTCGCTCGCCCTTCTCTTCACAATTCTTGCTCCTGTTGAGGGCTGTTCCCGTTGGGTTTGGCAAGGGCCCATCAGGGCAGGGCCCATCAGGTTTGGTTTTTCTGTTTTCCCTCGCCTGTCACAGCCGTCATGACGGCAGGATCGCCGCCAGGAGCCCTTCCCCGCCGTGGCGCACGGGATCGTGGCAGGGCAAACCGGTCAGGGCACTGACCTCATCAAGAGCTGCCTCCACATCTCCCTCCGGCAGATGGGCCGTGTTGAGGGCGATGGCTTTGACCTTTGGCGCTGGCAGGACGGGATCAGGGCGGGCCAAGGCCGCTAGCCCTTCCACCACAGCGATCAGCTCAGGCAGCGGCGGCAGGGGGATGTGGGGAGCGTTGCGGATGGTGGTTTGCCCGGCGCGGTGCACCAGCACCAGAGAGGTGGGTTGGCTGCCGCGGAGGAGGGGAAGGGTGGCGGTGGAGCCTGGATGGCAAAGGGAGCCCTGCCCCTCCACCAGCAGCAGGGTGTCCTCGGTGGCGTGGACTCCGGCCTGGAGCACGGCCTGCTCCACCGCCCCGGCTGCGTAGTCGACCCGAACGGCATCCAGGGCCACACCGCTGCCACTGATCAAAATGCCAGCTTGGCCCGTGCCGACAAAGCGCGCATCGAAGCCACGCCGGCCGGCGGCGGCCTGGAGCTCTAGGCAGGCGCTCATCTTGCCCACCGACATGTCCGTTCCCACGGCCAGAATCCGCTCGCACGGGATGGATGCTGCCCGCGCTGAGGCGACCACCAGGTTTGGCGGTTCTTGACGGAGATCCCAAATCCAGGCCCCTGATTGCACTCTTGAGGCCAGTTCCCCGTCCTGGCCAAGCTGGGTGTGCAGTCCGCTGGCCACCGACAGGCCCGCGTCCAGCGCCACCAGCAGATCGGGACGCACCGCCGCGGGCAACGTCCCCCCTGAGGGGGCCAACCCCACCACGGCGACAGTGTCTCTTGGAGCAGGGATGAACGGCAGGGCCTCCTGGAGGCTGGACAGAATGGGGACGGCGCGGGCAATGCCGGTGATGGCCTGAAGATTGGCGCCGCCGTACTCCGGATCCACCACCGCCAGGATCGGACCCTTGCGGTAGCGGAGCATGGCCAGGCCCGTTTTCCCACTCAAGTTGTCGAGGCCGTGGTGAAGCAGCAACACCACGGGGGCGTCCGCACGGAGCATCAGCAGGGAGCTCCTATTTCCCCTACCTGACGGGCTAACAGGCCATTTTCCCTGAGCGACACTCCCAGTCCCGCACCCGGTCCCGGCAGCACCCGATCGGCTTCCAGGCCAGGCCCACAGAATGGGTCCTCCAGCAGGTTGAGGTGGCTGTCGAGGTCGGGCCAGCACGCCAGGGGCTGAAGCTGGGCGGCCGCCCCATTGAGCAGGGCACTATCGGAATAACAGCCCACCATCACTTGCAGCTCCAAGCGTCGCGCCACCTGGGCCATCAGCATCGCTTCAGAGAGGCCGCCACTTTTGAGCAACTTGATGTTCACCCCATCGACATAGGGGGCCAGACGCACCACGTCTTGGACGGTCCAGCAGCTCTCATCGGCCACCAGGGGGATGGGGCAATCGAGCTCGAGGGCGGCGAAGGCGGCCGCATCCTCTTCAGGGTCGAGAAGGGGCGGCAGGGGCTGCTCCACCAACGCCACCTGCGCATCCGCCAGCCAGTTCACCATAAGCCTGGCCTGGGCTAGATCCCAGCCGCCGTTGGCATCCACCTGGAGTTCCGCGGCCTGGCCTTTGGCCTGCTGATGGTCCCGCAGGGCGGCACGCACGGCTGTCACAAGGGCTTTGTCATGCTCGAGGCCCTCCGGGCTGCCCAGCTTGAGCTTCACCCGGCTCGCGGGCAGGAGCTCCCACCACCGCCTGAGGCGCTCCAGCACCTCGGGCACTGTCCCCAAGCCCAGGGTGACGCTGGTGGCGGGAATGGCGCGAGGATCCAGCCCCCAGAGCTGCCCCACGGGCTGGGCGAGGCGTTGGCCCCACCAATCCAGCAGGGCCAGATCCACTGCGCAGCGAGCGGGGGGAGAGAGGGGGGCGAGAAGGGGCTCCAGGGCCTGGCGCGGTTGGGGATCCCGCGCCTCCAGCTCTGGGATCAGAGCCTCCAGTTCGGCCGCGATCCCTTCGGTGGTGTAGGAGCGATGGCCCGTGTCAAAGCCACCGCTTTCCCCGATTCCTGTCACCCCTTCGTGGTGAAGGGTGAAGAGGAGATGCTCCACCGCTGTTGTGGTGCCTCGGCTGATGGTGAGGGGCACGGCCTTGGTGAGGGCAAAGCGGTGGAGGCGGCAGCGCATGGAGCGAAGGAGCCCGGAAGATCTCCACGCTGACATGGGGAGGGTTAGGTAGCGGGTGCTACTTCAGAGGGGCGAGTGCTGAAATCCAATGAAGTCTTGCTGCGAGGCTGAAGCCCATGCAGAGCTTTGGGGAAGACCCGAGCCCAGCCCCAGGGCGCCAACCCAGCATCCACAGGGCTTCCCTGTCCAGGCCTGAGCAAAAAGCAACGGAGATCCAACGGCTGCTTGAAGACATTTATGCCCGTCTTTCTGGAGACTTAAGCGGTCATACAGCCAGCTACATCCCTGAGCTGGCCCAGGTCAATCCAGATGACTTTGGTATCGTTCTCTGCACCGTAGATGGCCGGATTTATGAGGTAGGAGAAAGCCGTAAGCTGTTTACGATTCAATCAATCTCCAAGCCGTTTGCCTATGGGCTTGCTCTGCAATCACTCGGGTTGGAATGGATGCAGAGCAAGGTGGGGGTGGAACCTTCAGGTGAAGCCTTCAACGCCATCAGTTTGGATCCGGTGAGCGGCACACCACGCAATCCGATGATCAACGCTGGTGCCATCGCCACCACAAGCCAAGTGTGGCGGGCCCACACCAGCCGTGCCGAAGAGATCCTGCTCTCCTTTTTCTCCGGATTTGCTGGCCGCCCGCTCTCCATTGATCAGCTGGTGTACGCCTCAGAGAGGGACACGGGCCATCGCAATCGGGCGATCGCCCACCTGCTGCGAAATGTCAACGTCATCGAGACGGAGCCAGAACAAGGTCTGGATCTCTACTTCCGCCAATGCGCCATTCAGGTCGATTGCCGGGACCTGGCAGTGATGGCTGCCTCCCTAGCCTGCCAGGGGCGCAATCCCCTCTCCGGGGAATCCCTGATGGATGCCGACCATGTGATTCGGCTGTTGGCCTTGATGGGCACCTGCGGCATGTATGACTACGCCGGGCAGTGGCTGCACGATGTGGGCATCCCGGCCAAAAGTGGTGTGGGTGGAGGTGTGTTGGCCGTTGTGCCGGGGCGGCTGGGGATCGGCATTTTCTCCCCCCGCCTCGACCCGTTTGGCAACAGCGTGCGGGGCATTGCGGTCTGTCAAGAGCTTTCCCAGCACCTGGGCTTGCACCTTTACAACCAAAACCCCCTGGCGTTCAACACCATTCGCCGCCACTACAGCGGCGCTGAGCATCATTCCCGCCGCTGGCGCTCCGCCGACCAGCAGGCTCGGCTGAACCCAGATGGCCTCCACCATTCAAGTGGTGCACGCCCAGGGCGTGCTCGACTTTGCTGCCTTGGAACATCTGCTGGCCGAGCTGGAATCCTTGCCGCCGCACACCAACGTGTTGGTGCTGGATTTCAACCAGGTGCTGCAACTCCCGGAGGTATCCAGCCGGTTGCTGCTCTCCCAACTGGCCCTGTTGGCCAGCCAAGGCATCCAGACCCTGATGTCCCGCGCGAACCACCGGCAGGGGTTGGCCGCCCAAGCCCCAGATCTGGAACAGTTGGACAGCCTCGATCGGGCCTTGGAGCGGGCGGAAGATTTGGTGTTGCAGGAGCTCCCCGCTCAGCACGAATTCCATGGACTGGTGCCTCCACCCATGCTCGAGGCTTTTTCCCCTGAGGACCGGAGACTGCTGGAAACGCTGATGGAGCTCAAGACCTACCAGCCAGGGGAGAGGGTGTTGCGCAAGGGCGAACGGAGCGATGGACTGTTTTTTGTGGCCGATGGCCAGTTCAGCGTTCTCAGTCGCCCCTCGGCGCAGGACACCACCGCCAGCCCTTCCCGCCTGGCCACCCTGACCGCCGGGATGTGCTTCGGGGAAATCGGCTTTCTCTCCGGGCGCCCCCGATCCGCCGATGTGGAGGCCGATGGCTTGAGCCATTGCTGGATGCTGTCCCGTCAGATGCTGGATGGCCTCTACAAGACCCAACTCGATCTCTGGATTCGTGTCGTGTTGCGGGTCAGCGGGGAGCTGGAGGAGAAGTTGATCCGATCCACCAACCAATACGTGGCCCAGGAGGAGAATCAATAGAGACGCCCTCCATGCTCGAAACTGGTGGCATGACGGCGACTCACCACCCGGGGCCTAAGGCCCAGACCCACCCTTTCAAGCCCCTCGCTGATCCGCTGGCCTCCCGTGGCAGCTACTGGATCACCACCTTCGGCTGCCAGATGAACAAGGCCGATTCCGAGCGCATGGCCGGCATCCTGGAGGCCATGGGCTACCGCCAGGCCCCGGCAGAGCTGGAGGCGGATTTGGTGCTCTACAACACCTGCACGATCCGCGACAACGCGGAGCAGAAGGTGTACAGCTATCTCGGCCGTCAGGTCCAGCGCAAGCGGGCCAACCCCCACCTCACCCTGGTGGTGGCGGGTTGCGTGGCGCAGCAGGAGGGCGAGTCTTTGCTGCGCCGCGTGCCTGAGGTGGATCTGGTGATGGGCCCCCAGCATGCCAACCGCCTGGAGGTGCTCCTGGCCCAGGTGGAGCAGGGGCAGCAGGTGGTGGCCACAGACGCGCATCACATTCTGGAAGACATCACCACCGCCCGCCGCGAGAGCACCATCTGCGGCTGGGTGAATGTGATCTACGGCTGCAATGAGCGCTGCACCTATTGCGTGGTGCCCTCCGTGCGGGGCAAAGAGCAATCGCGCCTGCCCGAGGCGATCAAGCTGGAAATGGAGGGACTAGCGGCCCGGGGCTTTAAAGAAATCACCCTGCTGGGTCAGAACATCGATGCCTATGGCCGCGACCTGCCGGGTATCACGCCGGAGGGCCGCCGCCAGCACACCTTCACCGATCTGCTCCAGGCGGTGCACAACGTGGCGGGCATTGAGAGGATCCGCTTTGCCACCAGCCACCCCCGCTACTTCACCGAACGCCTGATCGACGCCTGCGCCGACCTCTCCAAGCTGTGCGAGCACTTCCACATCCCCTTCCAGAGCGGCGACGACGACGTGCTCAGGGCCATGGCCCGGGGCTACACGGTGGACCGCTACCGCCGCATCATCGACCGCATCCGCTCGCGGATGCCCGATGCTGCCATCAGCGGGGACGCGATCGTGGCCTTCCCCGGGGAAACCGATGCCCAGTTTCGCCGCACTCTCGATCTGGTGGAGGAGATCGGTTTCGATCAGGTGAACACCGCCGCCTACTCCCCTCGCCCCAACACCCCCGCCGCCGACTGGCCCGGCCAGTGGAGCGAGGAGGTGAAGGTGGAGCGACTGCGGGAACTCAACGCCCTGGTGGAGCGCAAGGCCAAGGAGCGCAGCGCCCGCTACCTCGGCCGGATCGAGGAGGTGCTGGTGGAGGGCTTCAATCCAAAAGAGGCCAGCCAGGTGGTGGGCCGCACCCGCACGAATCGCCTCACCTTCTTTCCAGCGGCCGATGAGCGCGGCCGCACATGGGGCCCTGGGGATCTGGTGCCGGTGCGGATCGACGCGGTTCGAGCGTTTTCCCTTGGGGGACAATCCTGCTTGAGTGAGAG
The DNA here is from genome assembly GCA_044234195.1 of Cyanobium sp. Taxonomy (GTDB): domain Bacteria; phylum Cyanobacteriota; class Cyanobacteriia; order PCC-6307; family Cyanobiaceae; genus Cyanobium. The sequence goes on from JBIIJA010000007.1 coordinate 12,595, forward strand.
TCCTTAAGCTCTTGCCGAAGGCATAACGACAAGATGGCCCCCTCCCTTCATCCACACCAGCAGCTTCTGGTGATGCCTGACGACGGGGCCCAGGCGGTGGTGGATCTCATCGATCAGGCCCGCAGCGAGCTGCTGCTGAAGCAATTCAAAATGGACTCCCAGGTGGTGCTCGACGCCCTGCATCGGGCGAAAGAACGGGGGGTGGAGGTGTGGGTGATGCTCAACCCCCACACGTCTGGGGGAGATCGCTGGAACGATGCAACCTTTGCCTGTCTACAGGGCTGGGGCATCGCCACAGCCTGGACCAGTGAAGCCTTTCCCGTCACCCATGAAAAATCGATGCTGATTGATGGGGAAATGGCTCTCATTTCCACCTTCAACCTTGCCGATAAATATTTCACGGAAACCCGCGACTATGGCGTGCTCAGTCGCAATGCCGCCGTGGTTGCCCAGGTGAGGGAAGGCTTTGAGGCCGACTGGCAGCGAAGGTTTTTTGCTCCTGATCTCCATGTGGGTCTGGTGTGGAGCAGCGCCCATAGCCGGGGCCAAATCGCCCGCCTCATCGATGCGGCCCAGCGAACCCTCTGGATCCAGCATCCAAAGTTTGTGGATGCGGTGATTTTGGAGCGCATCATCTGCGCCCGAGAGCGGGGGGTGAAGGTGCGAGTGCTCTGTGGCGGCAAGCATGGCATCAGCGATTGGGACATCTACGACACCTTTTCCTCCCTTCGGGTCATGCAGCGCTTTGGCGTCAAAGTGCGCCGCCAGAAGCATCTCAAGTTGCACGCCAAATTGATTCTCGTGGATGGCGCCTATGCCCAAACCGGCTCCATGAATCTCGATCGGAGTGCCTTCGATTTGCGGCGTGAGCTCGGCATCGAAAGCGATGCACCTGAGATTGTGGAACGGTTGCAAGCCATCTTCGAATCAGATTGGAAAGCGGCGGAGAAATACGTCGCCCCCGATCCCCTCGATCCCACGTTCCATGAGGAGGGGGAGCTACCGCCCGATCCCCACTTCGTGCATGACTGAGCCGCTGTTGTCCCAGGATTCCCAGCCTTTTGGGGAGCTTCAGGCTCCAGCTCCCACCTTGCCCCAGTTGTTCGTTGCTCTGTTGCAGGTGGCCCTCTCCTCCTTCGGAGGTGGCCTCTCGGTCTGGAGTCAGCGCATCCTGGTGGAACAACGGCGTTGGCTGAGCAACGACGCCTTTCTCACCGGCCTCACCGTGGCCCGGCTGCTGCCTGGCCCCAATCAGATCAATTTGGCGGTGTATGTGGGCGCGACCTTCCGGGGGCTGCCAGGGGCCCTGACGGCTTTGGCGGGCATGCTTCTGGTGCCCTTCACCCTCTTGATGGGGATTGGCTTGCTCTACTTCCACCTGCATGGCCTGCCCCTGGTGGATCGGGTGCTGGCCGGCTTGGTGGCCGTGGCCGCAGGGCTGGCCCTCTCGATGGGATTCAAGATCTTGCCCTCCTACCGCGCTGATCCCGTGGCCTTGCTCTTGGCGGCGGGGGTGTTTCTCGCCATGGAGGTGCTCAAAGTGCGGCTGGTGCCCCTGCTCCTGGTGGTCTCTCCGCTGGCCATCCTCTGGTATTGGCCCCGGCAGGGCACGGAGGGGGGATCGTGATGGGTCCGTGGGTGGTGGCAGCCGCGACCGTGGCGGTGAGTTCCTGCGAACCCGCACGCCTCACAGACCTGGGCCAGTTGCTCAAAGTGATGGGCACCTTTTTGGGGCTCTCCCTCTTTTCCATCGGAGGGGGGAACACCCTGCTCAGCGAATACCACCACCTGAGCGTGGAACAATTCTGTTGGCTCACCTCCAGCCAGTTCAGCGATCTCTACGCCTTGGCGGAGGCAGCTCCAGGACCCAGCTCCATGCTGGTGGGTTTGCTCGGGATGGGGGCGGCCTGGCGGGAGGGCCCCTTCTGGGCTGTGCTCACGGGGGTCGTGGCCGAAGCGGCCATCTTGCTGCCCTCCACCCTGCTGGTGGTGGCCGCCTGCCTGAGCTGGAATCGCTTTCGCGATTCCCCATGGCGCTTGGCCTTTGAGCGGGCCATGGGTCCCATCAGCTTGGGGGTGCTGTTAGCCGTGGGGGTGAACATCCTCCGCCTCTCCGACACCAATCCGGCCGGTTTGCTGGTCTCCCTGGTGGTGTGCGCCCTCGTGCTCACCACGCGCCTTTCTCCCCTCTGGATGATGGCCGTGGCTGGGCTGCTGGGGGGCTTCGGGATCATCCACCGCTGAGGGGGCCCTTCAGGCTCTGGTGTTCCTGGCCAGCACTGATACCGTTTGGCCTCTGCCGATCGCTGGCCCCATGCCGAATGCCTCCACTTCCACCCGTGTTGGCCTGGTGTTTGGAGGCGCCTCTGGCGAACATGCCGTCTCCATTCGCTCCGCGGTGACGGTGTTAGCGGGCTTGCGCACGGGTGCCAATGCCGAGCGGTATGACGTGCGCCCTTTTTACATCGATCGCGAGGGTCGTTGGTGGCCCCAGGAGGTGGCTGAGGCGGTGTTGGCCCAGGGCTCTCCACCGGAGATGGGTTCCCTTCCTCCGGTCGCCCCACGCCCGGGATTCCAGGGATTCCCGGAGGGGGCCTTGGATGTGGAAGTGTGGTTTCCAGTGCTGCATGGACCTAATGGGGAAGATGGCACCATTCAGGGCCTGTTCACGTTGATGCAGGTTCCCTTCGTCGGGTCCGGGGTGCTGGGCTCGGCCGTTGGGATGGACAAACAGGCCATGAAGGCAGCGTTTACCGCCGCCGGGCTGCCGCAGGTGCCCTATTTGAGTGTGGTTCGGGAGGCTCTGACCAACCCCGATGGCCCCGAGCCGCCCACTGCCCTGTTGGAGCGCATTGAGGCCACGCTGGACTATCCCTGCTTTGTCAAACCCGCCAACTTGGGTTCTTCCGTGGGCATCACCAAGGCCACCGACCGACTCAGCCTCTCCCAGGGGCTTCTGACAGCTGCGGCCCTGGACCCCCGCCTGGTGGTGGAAAAGGGGGTGGTGGCCAGGGAACTGGAATGTGCCGTGTTGGCCCATCCCGATGGCCTGCAGGCCTCGGTGCTGGGGGAGATCCGCTTTGATGCCGATTGGTACGACTACGAGGCCAAATACAGCGAGGGTCGCAGCCACACCCTGATTCCTGCCCCCGTTTCTGAGGAGGTGGAACGGCAAGCACGCGCCATGGCTGTGGCCGCCTGCCAGGCGGTGGGGGCTTCGGGCCTGTCGCGGGTGGATTTTTTTTACAACGAAGCCGAGAACGCCCTTTGGCTCAATGAGATCAACACGTTGCCGGGTTTCACCAGCCAGTGCATGTATCCCATGCTCTGGCACGCCAGTGGCATCCCCTTGCCGGAGCTTCTCCACCGTTTGCTAGCAGACGCGAGAGAATCCCTCCAGTTTCAGCAGCTCCTGCGATAACGCCATGGGTCAAGGACTCCTTTGGCTTCCACTCTTGTTGGTGTTTGTGCTCCTCACAGGCCTGGGTTGGCTGGAGCGCCGACGCCAGCGTCTGTTTCGAGACTGGGCCGCAGGCGCCGAGCTGGCCAAACTCGACGCTGCGGGCGCAGCCCGGCTGGTGAATGGCACACTGAGCTGGGCGTCGTTTGAGGCGGGCCAGTTTTGTGAGCTGGATTCCTTTGAGATCAAGCAGCTCGAACTCACCGAGCTGCTGTCCTTACGCTCCGGTGAGGCTCCCCTGACCGAAGAGAGTCAGGGGGCTTGCCGATTGCGTCTGGTGGGTGGTGGCATGCAAAAGGATCTTCCCTTCAGTGAAGCCGAAAGGGCACGGCGATGGATGGATGAATTGATGGCCCGCTCCCGCTGTGAATTGTGATGCCACGATCTTCCCCCCCTTCCCCTTCCACGCTTCCGGGGGTGGAACGGCGTCGCCAGCTGCGCCGCCAAAGGCGCATGGAACGCCTGCGGGATGGCTGGCGCTTGGTGGTCTATGGAGCTCTGGCCACGGGGCTGGGTGCTCTTTTGCTGCGCCAGGGGTGGATGCTCCAGGGGCCTGGCCAGGTGGAAGTGAGCGGCAGCAGCTTGGTGAGCCGCGAGCAGGTGATCGCGGCGGCCGGATTGCGCTTTCCCCAACCCCTCCTCTCCCTGCAGCCCCGGCTCTTAAGCAGCACCCTCGCCAACTCCCTCCCCGTCGAACAGGTCAAGGTGAGCCGTTTGATGCTGCC
>JBIIJA010000009.1:0-15644 GCA_044234195.1 Cyanobium sp.
TGTTGAAGACCTCACCCATCGTGGAAGCGCTCCAGAGCCTCAGGGGCATGGTCGACCTGCTGCCCGAGCAACTTGTGCTTTGGCAGCACCTGGAGGCCGTGGCCCGCGAACAGTTTCGCCGGGCTGGGGTCCAGGAGATCCGCACACCGATGATGGAGGTCACCGAGCTCTTCGCCCGGGGGATCGGTGAAGCCACCGATGTGGTGGGCAAAGAGATGTATAGCTTCCTGGATCGGGGGGAGCGCAGCTGCACCCTCAGGCCGGAAGGAACGGCCTCGGTGGTGCGGGCGGTGATCCAGCACGGGCTCCTGAGCCAGGGCCCCCAGCGTCTCTGGTATGGAGGGCCGATGTTTCGCTACGAACGCCCCCAAAAGGGCCGCCAGCGGCAGTTTCATCAAATCGGGGTGGAACTGCTGGGCGTGGGGGATCCCCGCAGCGATGTGGAGGCCATCGCCCTCGCCTGGGATCTGCTGGAGGCCCTGGGCCTCGACGACCTCACCTTGGAGCTCAACTCCCTGGGAACCCCTCAGGATCGGGCCCGCTATCGGGCCGAGCTGGTGCGCTGGCTGGAGGCCCACCTGGAGGATCTGGATCCCGATTCCCAGAGCCGGGTGCACACCAACCCCTTGCGGGTGCTCGATTCCAAGGATGCGGGCACCCAGGCCCTGCTGGCGGGAGCCCCCCAGCTGGGGGATGCGCTCTCTGGGGAAAGTCACGAGCGCTTCTCCCGGGTGCGCCAAGCCCTCGAAGCTCTGGCCATCCCCTTCCGCCTCAATCCCCGCCTGGTGCGCGGCCTGGATTACTACAGCCACACCGCCTTTGAGATCACCAGCAGCCACCTGGGAGCCCAGGCTACGGTCTGTGGTGGTGGGCGCTACGACGGCCTGGTGGAGCAGTTGGGCGGGCCCTCCACGCCCGCGGTGGGCTGGGCTTTGGGATTGGAACGGCTGGTGTTGCTTCTGGCCCAGCGGCGGTCAGCACCGGCCGTGCCCCTCCCGCCCGATCTCTATGTGGTGAATCGGGGGGAGGCCGCTGAAGCCTGGGCTCTGGCCCTCACGCGAGCCTGGCGGTTGGCGGGCCTGTCGGTGGAGCTGGATCTCAGTGGCGCCGCCTTCGGCAAGCAGTTCAAGCGGGCCGATCGCAGTGGCGCCCCCTGGGCGGCCGTGATTGGCGACAGCGAAGCGGCCGAGGGAGTGGTGGTGCTCAAGGATCTGCGGGGGGAAGCTGGTGACGACCGGCGGCTCGCACCGGAGGCCGTGCCGGAAGCGCTTGAGCTGGGCTGAGGTTGGTCCAGCTCTGAGCTGGGTTCATCCAGCGGCATGGTCCGTGATCCCCCAAAGATGGGATGGCGCACGGGTGAGCGTGCAGCACTGGATGCATGCGGATGAAAGGGGCTGAGGAACAGCCGACCAACAAAAAGCGGATCGTTGCGATCCGCTCAAACGTTGGGCTCAGAGTGGGAAGAATCAGAGTAGGAAGAAGAGGATCAGGCTGACCCCACGGCCACATAAGAGCCGTAGAAGAACAGACCCACCACAAAAATCACCGCCATGCCGCCTGCAGTGGCTACCAGCCACAGGGGGAGGACGCCTTCGGTCCAGCGGCTTTTCCAAGCCACGGCTGGGCGGCCATCGGGTAGACGATCAGGGATCCGGCCGTCAGGCAGGGCCGATTTCTTGCTGCTCATGGCTCAAGGGAAGGGGTGGAAGGCTTCAGTTGAAGAAATAGCTTGTAAACAACACGCCGGTGACAAACACCAGCAGCAGCCCCAAATAGAGGCTGGTGCGGTTGAGTTCCACCGGCAGGTTGTTGGGGTTGGGATTGCGTTGGAGACCCATGGGGATTAGCGGCGCACGAATTGCATGGCGGCCAGGGCACCCAGGAAGAACACCGTGGGTATGCCGAGGGCGTGAACGGACAGCCAGCGCACCGTGAAGATCGGGTAATTGCGCGGCGTGGTGGGGGCGGTGGATTGGGTCATGGCTTATTTCAAGCGCTGGTCGAGGGAGGTTCTGGCTTCGTAGCGCTGGCTGACCACCGGCGCCTTCTCTTCCTGGGCTTGGAAGTAGGCATCGGGGCGGGGGGTTCCAAAGGCGTCGTAGGCCAAGCCTGTGGACACGAAAAGGAACCCAGCCAGGAAGATGGCAGGCAAGGTGACCGCATGGATCACCCAGTAGCGGATGCTCGTGATGATCTCGAAAAACGGACGTTCGCCCGTGGAGCCGGCAGCCATAGCAACAAGCATTCAGCGGCCTGATCCTAGGGGGCAGCCGTCGGCCCCTGGGGTTGGGGAGGGGATTGGTTACACAGGGACGCAGTTGACCCCCCTCAGCCCACCCAGCGCAGCAGGCTCCCCCGTTCTCCGAGCACAAAGGCTTTGCCATCGGGGAGCATGGCGATACGGGTGAGGTTGCTGGGCTGCTGGGCGCCCACCGGATCTTTGCTCCAGGTCTCTCCCCCGTCCTCGCTGCTCAACAGGGTGCCGCTGCCCCCACCGGTCCAGAGGCCCCCCTTGGGATCCCAGGCCAGATCGAGGTAGCCGTAGCCGTTCGTGATCGGGATGATGGCGGGTCCCCAGGACTCCACGTTGCTGGGGTCGTTGTTGAAGCGCAGCTGGGCGCCCCGGGCCAGCATCCAGAGATTGCCGTCTGGCTGGAAGCCCATGGCTTGCAGGCGCTGGCTGCTCACCCGCTGGTGCACCTGCCAGGCGGGTTGGCCGGGTTCCCAGGTGGCGAAGAAGTTGCCCAGGCTGCTGACGCTCACATAGTGCCCGTCGGCGCTGCGCCGTAGATCTCGCACGGCTCCAGCGGCGTCGCCCACGAGGGCTTGCCAGCTCTTGCCCCCATCCTGGGTGCGGTAGATGGCCCCCACGGTGGTGGCCAGTTCGGCGCTGTTGGCTCCCAGGGCCGTCACCAGGTAGGGGTCACCCGGGAGCTTGGTGTCGAGGAAGAGCCGATTCCAATTGCTGCCGTTGTCTGTGCTGCGCAGCAGCAGGCCTGGCTGGCCCACGATCCAGCCCTCCTTGCCCTTGAAATCGATGCTGATGAGGCGGAAATTTTCCTCTTCGGGCAGGGAGAGGCTCCTCTCCTCCCAGCTGGCGCCTCCATCATTGGTTTCCATGATCAGGCGATTGCTCCCCACCAGGAAGCCGTGCTCCCGATCGGTGAAGGCCACATCCAAGGGGTTGGCCTTGGTGTTCAGCGGCACCACCTGCCAGGGGCTGCTGGCTGCGATGGGCAGGCCGGTGGTGACACAGCCCGGAAGCGTGAAGCCCACCATCAGGACCATCACCAGGGACAGCCAGGAGGAGGCCAGCCGGGCGGGCCAGGCACGGGGGGCAGAGGGAGGGGAGGAGCGATCCATCAGCGCAGGGAATAGAGAGAAAGGAAGAAGGCGATCGCCAGGGCAAAGCCGCCGAAAATCAACACATTCTTTTGGCCTGGTGTCAGGCGGTTGACGCCCAGACCGTAGTTGAGATTTTCCTCGAAGCCGCTGGGCTTCTCCCGGGGGCCAATGTCGCGGAAGGCCCCCACTTTGCTGCGGCACACCGGGCAGCGGAAGCCGGCGGGGTCGAGATCTTCAAACGCCGTGCCCGGCGTGATGCCCAGTTTGCGCACCCCCTCGGCCGGGTCATAGACGAAGCCGCAACTGCGGCATTCGAAGCGGTGGTTGGCCGTGTCTTCCTCAACCGCTGTTTCGACTTCAGGCGCCGCTTCGACCTCTGGCCCCTCCGCTGGCGCGAGAGGAAGACCGTCCCCAGACACCGGCGCAGAGGGGGGCTCCGGTGCGGGACCCTCGGAGCTGGACGTGGTGCTCATGGCAGGGCCTTAGGAATCAGTGGACTGTAGGCAGCCCCAAGGTTGGGGCGCAGATGCCAGACTGCGCCCCAACCTTGGGGCTGAACCATGTTCGTGCTCTCCGGCTACGACGCCTTTCTGGGCTTTCTGCTCATCGCAGCGGCGGTGCCGGTGTTGGCTCTGGTCACCAATAAACTCTTGGCCCCGAAAAGCCAGCGGGGGGAAAGGGAACTCACCTACGAATCGGGCATGGAGCCGATCGGGGGGGCCTGGATCCAGTTCAACATCCGCTACTACATGTTCGCCTTGGTCTTTGTCGTTTTTGATGTGGAGACCGTGTTCCTCGATCCCTGGGCTGTGGCCTTCCACAGGTTGGGGTTGCTGGCCTTCATCGAAGCCCTGGTGTTCATCGCCATCTTGGTGGTGGCGCTGGCCTATGCCTGGCGCAAGGGCGCCCTTGAATGGAGTTAATCACCCATGACCGCCACCCCTCCCTCCTCTGCTTCCGCCACAGCTGGTCTGGCTGAGGCCCTTTCGGTTGCCGCCCTGAAGGATCAGCGCGCGGCCACCTGTGCCCCAGTCGGGGCGCCCACGGTCACCTCCGATCTTTCCGAAAACATCATCCTCACCAGCCTGGATGATCTGCACAACTGGGCCCGTCTCAGCAGCCTTTGGCCGCTTCTTTACGGCACGGCCTGCTGCTTCATTGAATTCGCTGCGTTGATCGGCTCCCGCTTCGATTTCGACCGGTTTGGTCTGGTGCCCCGCTCTAGCCCCCGCCAGGCTGATCTGTTGATCGTGGCGGGCACGGTCACGATGAAAATGGCTCCCGCCCTGGTCCGGCTCTATGAGCAGATGCCAGAGCCGAAATACGTGATCGCCATGGGTGCCTGCACCATCACCGGTGGCATGTTTTCCGCCGACTCCACCACCGCCGTGCGTGGGGTGGACAAATTGATCCCTGTGGATCTCTACCTGCCGGGCTGTCCCCCACGGCCTGAGGCCATCTTTGATGCGGTGATCAAGCTCCGCAAAAAAGTGGGCAACGAGTCGCTGGCAGAGCGCCGGCGGCTCCAGGCCAGTCACCGCTATTGCACCGTGCCCCACAAACTGAAGCCGGTGGAGCCCCTGATCACAGGGGCCTACCTGGCTGCAGAAACCCAGCGAGCCGCCCTGGCCGCTTCGGAGGCTCGGCCTTTGGCCACCCCTCAGGTCGCCGAGCCTCTCCTGGTGCCTGCCATCGACCTCCCCAAAGAGACGGGCTGATGCCCGTTCTCCAACTCCTCCTGCCCCCGATCCCCTGACCTCAGCCATGGCCGATGTAGCCGATGCCGCTGCGCCCGTCGCAGCGCCAGCCCCTGGCCCCGTGAGCTCTTGGCTCCGCCAGCAGGGATTTGACCATGGTGTGCTTCCCTCTGATCACCTCGGGGTGGAAGTGTTGAGCCTGGAGCCTGAGGCCCTCCCCCTCATCGCCACCGCCTTGAAGGCCTACGGCTTTGATTACCTCCAGTGCCAAGGTGGCTACGACGAGGGGCCTGGAGGACGATTGGTGAGTTTTTATCACCTGGTGAAATTGGCCGCTCTGGCGGATCAAATTGCTCCAGCCACTGCTGCCGCAGGCACCAATCAGACCCTGCCAGCGGATCGGAAGCCAGAGGAAGTGCGCTTGAAGGTGTTCTTGCCCCGGGATGGCTCCCTCACCATTCCCAGCCTCTATGGCCTGTGGCGCGGAGCGGATTGGCAGGAGAGGGAAACCTATGACATGTTTGGCATTGTTTATAGCGGCCATCCCCATCCCAAGCGTTTGCTGATGCCTGAGGACTGGAAGGGCTGGCCCCTGCGAAAAGATTACGTGCAGCCTGATTTCTATGAGATGCAAGATGCTTATTGATCGTCAGAGATTTTGAGTAGTGCCTAAACCTTGCACGTCTTGACATGAAGATCACGGTGGTTTGTGCGGTTGATAGCAACTATTTACGCCACTGTGCGGCCCTGTTGCATTCCCTCTATGACACCCATCGTGATCACTCTTTGGTCGTCTATGTTCTCCATGGGGATCTCGATCCGGAAGAACGCGGGAAGTTCATTCGTTTTTTAGGCCAATTCCTGCCCTCTGTGTCCCTCCTTCAGGCCGACCCAGCTGTCCTGGAGGGTTTTCCTGTGTCGGGCCACGTCACCGTCTCCACCTACTTTCGCCTGCTGCTGCCCTCCCTGTTGCCGGCTGGATTGCAACGGGTGTTGTTCATTGATAGTGATGCCATCGTCACGGATTCCCTGGTGGAGCTTTGGCAAACGCCCCTTGAGGGCAAGGCCCTGGCGGCCGTGCCCGAGCATCGCCGCTCCTGTGCCGACCATGGTTATGTATTCGGCGAGTATTTCAACGCCGGCATGATGCTGGTGGATCTCGATAATTGGCGCCATTCCCATCTGATTGAGCGTGGTCGCACGTTTGCCCAGGCCCATCCCGACCGGCTCCGCCATTGGGATCAGGATGTGCTCAATCATGTGTTCGCGGGGCGGTGGCTGGCGGTGGGGGATCGTTGGAATGCCTGCCCCCACCTCTACGGACTCACCGGCGGCTACGACCTCAGCCGCGACAAGCTCACCTCCGCTGAGCTCGAAGCCATTGATCGCCCAGCCATCGTGCACTATGCGGGCCCTGGAACCGTGAAGCCCTGGCACTACCGCTGCCCCCATCCTTGGAAAGACAGCTACCTGCGTCACAACGCCCTCACCCCCTGGGCCCACATCCCCCTGCTGGAGCAGCCACCCCCCTGGCCCATCAGAGTTTGGCGGGAGAGTGTGTTTCGTCTGAAATGCCAGGCCAAGGCGCTGCTGGGGGCCTAGCCGTCCCAGCGGTGTTTGCGATAGAAGCGCATCACCGCGGAGGCCACACTCCGGGGGTCGTGCCGAAGGGTGGCGCTGGGGCGCGCGCCCTGCAGGGCGGCCTGCATCACTTCATACCCTTCCGCCTCTAGATCCTCCACATCGCAGGTCACCGGTTCGGCTCCCCGGCGCCGGTAGTGCTCCACCAGGGGGGAAGGGTGGAGGTCTTCCTGGGCGAGCACGGCGGGGAACAGCCGCTCATCCACCCCCAAGGTGGCCAACTGGGCTTCGATGGCCCGCAGGTGCCCTCCCACGTCCATGCCGTCGGTCTCCCCCGGCTGGGTCATGAGATTGCAGACATAGAGCTTGGGGGCGCGGCTGCGGCGGATGGCCTCCACCAGCTCGGGCACCAGCAGGTTGGGCAACAGGGAGGTGTAGAGACTGCCGGGGCCCAGCACGATCAGATCGGCATGGGCAATGGCTTCAAGGGCGCGGGGCAGGGCGGGCGGCCGTTCCGGGGTGCAGCCCAGGCGCACGATGGGGCTGGTGGCCTTGCCGATGTGGGACTCTCCTTCAATCCGTTCGCCGTTTTCCAGCTCGGCCCACAGCCGCACATCGGCATTGGTGGCTGGCACCACCTGGCCTTGCACGGCCAACACCCGGCTGCTGGCGGCGATGGCCGATTCCAGGCTGCCGGTGATGGCGGTGAGGGCTGAGAGGAAGAGGTTGCCGAAGCTGTGGCCCTCCAGGCCACTGCCCGCCTTGAAGCGGTACTGAAACAGGCGGGTGAGCAGCGGTTCTTCCCGCGCCAGGGCCACCAGGCAGTTGCGGATGTCCCCAGGGGGCTGCACCCCCAGCTCCCGACGGAGCACGCCGCTGCTGCCCCCATCGTCGGCCACGGTCACCACGGCGGTGATGTTGCTGCTGTAGCGCTTCAGGCCGCTCAGCAGGGTGGCCAGGCCGGTGCCGCCCCCGATGGCCACCACGCTTGGGCCCCGGTTGAGGCGCCGCTGGGCCAGTAGGGCATCCACCAGGTGGGTGTCCTTCTCTGGGGCGAGGGCCTGCTGGATCGAGCCAAAGCTGCGATTGAGGCCCAGCCAGATCAAGACCCCGCCCAGCAGCAGCACCAGCGGACCGGTGATGCCCCGCGGCAGCACCTGGGTGACGCGGGCTAGCACCCAGCGGATGGTTTCCAGGCTCCAGTAGATGGGCTGGAGATCGGCCCAGACCGCCGCGCCCAACAGGGCAATCAGCAACCCCAGGCCGGAGGTGAGCATCCAACGCTTCACCACCAGACCCGGCTGCAGCCAGCGGAAGGCCCTGCGGGAACTGCTCACCAAATCTTGCTGACGCAGCTCTCCCCTGCCGATCCACTCGGGACGCTCCGCTGGCCGTTGGGGGGGGCGTTGGCGGGGAGGACGCGCGGTTGGGCCTCGGTCGGGCAAGGGATCGGGGCGCGGACGCTGAGACGACTGTCTGAACTGTAGGGATGCGGAGGGAAGGGCAGGATGGAGCTGTCTCGTTGCTGGTCCTCTCCTGGAGCTTGCCCCTGCTGAAATGAGTGCCTCACCCGTTGGGCACCCGGCGGAGGAGAGGGTGGCTCCACCGGCGGCGCCGGTGGTTGAATTCGACGCGGTCTCGATGGGGTGGGGCCAGCGGTTGATCCTCGATCAGGTGGCCCTCCAGGTGCAGCCCGGGGAGCGCCTGGTGGTGGTGGGGCCCTCCGGTTCAGGCAAATCCACCATCCTTCGCCTGATGGCGGGGTTGCTGCTCCCCACCGCCGGCATGGTGAAGGTGCATGGGGAAGCCCAGCGTTATTTGCGACTCGACCAACGACATCCCCCCGATGTGCGCCTGGTGTTTCAAAACCCAGCCCTGTTGGCCTCCCTCACGGTGCGCGAGAACGTGGGTTTTCTCCTCTACCGCCGCAGTCGCCTCAGCGAGCGGGAGATTCGGGCACGGGTGGACCAGGCCCTGCGGGCCGTGGGGTTGGAGGGCATCGAGGAGCGGCTCCCGGGGGAACTCAGCGGGGGGATGCAGAAACGGGTCAGCTTTGCTCGGGCCCTCATTGAAGATCCCACCGAGCCGAGTGAGCGGGTGCCCCTGCTGCTATTCGACGAGCCCACTGCGGGGCTGGATCCGGTGGCCTGCACCCGCATCGAAGATCTGATCGTGCAGGCCACGGGCCTGGCCCATGCCTCTGGGGTGGTGGTGAGCCATGTGCACAGCACGATCGAGCGCTGCGCTGATCGGGTGATCCTCCTTTATGGCGGCCACTTTCGCTGGGTGGGCACAGCAGAACAGTATCGGCAGTGCACCGATCCCTTCGTGGTGCAGTTCAGGACGGGTAGTCTGCACGGGCCGATGCAGCCGGCTGAGCACTGACGACCCGTTTCTGAGTTCCATGCGCCGCAGTGTTCGAGAAGCTTTGGTGGGATTTTCCGTGCTGGCGGCCGTGGCTGGCGGGATCGGGCTTTGGCTGTGGCTGAAGGGCATTTCGCTGCAGCGCAACAACTGGAGCATCCAGGCCAATTTTGCCGATGCCGCTGGCTTGGCCGATCGTTCGGCGGTGTTGCACCGCGGGGTGCAAGTGGGCAACGTGCGCAGCGTGCGGGTGACGGGCCAGGCGGTGGAGGCCCGCCTGGAGATCACCGATCCCAACCTGCGGCTCTCCCGGCCCGTGGTGGCCCGCATTGCCACCAGCTCCCTGCTGGGGGGCGATGCGGTGGTGTCCCTGCTCAGTTCGGGTCCCCCCTTGCCCCCCGGGCCCGGGCCCAGGGCTGAGGGTTGTGATGATCGCCGCATGGTGTGCAACGGCGGCAAGGTGTCTGGCGTGGCAGCGCCCACCCTGGAGTCGGTGACCGACACGGTGCAGCGCCTGCTCAGCCAGGCCGAGAGCGAGAAGGTGGTGCCCCAGATGGCCTCCGCCACCCGCGCCTTTGAGCGAACGGCCGGCGAGACCGAGAAGCTCTCCCGCGACGGCCAGGTGTTCGTCAAGGACGCCCAGCGGCTGGTGCAGGAGCTGAATGCCTCCGTGCGCAAAGCCGATCCGATCCTGGCCAATCTCAACAAGGCCAGCGCCGATGCGGCGGCGGCCACCCGCCATGCCCGCGCGGTCAGCGCCCGGTTCGACAATCCCCAGACCACCCAGGATCTGCAGGCCACCCTGGCCAACGCCCGCAAGCTCACCGACCGCTGGCACGCCGTGGGCAAGGACGTGAGCAAGCTCACCGGCGATCCCAAGTTCATGGATGGGGTGCTGAGCGTGTCGGTGGGGCTGGGCAAGTTTTTCGATGAGCTCTACCCCGCCCAGGTGGAGGCCGCCAAAGAGCGGGAAGCGCGTGAGGCCGCCCGCCGGCAGCGTTTCAAGGCCCAACGGGAGGCCGATGCCAACCGCTTCGCCCCCCGCAGCAATGCCCCTTCCATGGCTCCGGCGGTGCGGGGGCTGTAGGGGGTTTGCCTTGGGGGGGCTGCGTCGGTGAATGACAACAAGGCCTTACGCGTATCGAGATCGATGCGGAAGCGTTTGGCGATGTCCAATCTCAACCGCACGGCGATACAGAGAACTGCCTTGATTTGACATGCTTTCTATGCATGCGCCTATTGTGCATAGAGCTCTCGATACCCAACTTCTGCATAAAATGGTTCTGAAGTGACTTGGAAAGGCTCTTGTCCAATAGACTGGATCGTACATGCAATCCAAACTGGCAATTTATCTCCTCTCTTGAGGTATTTTAATATGTGGTCTCTATAGAGCCGTTCTTAGGGAAGAAACCTTTCTGTCATTCTGATGATTTCAGGGAGTCAGTCGCAGGGCAGCTGAACAGTCGGGAAGTGTCAGCCGAGGATTAGGCCACCGCTGGCTGGTCAGCCCTTTCTGGGTCGTTACTCTGAGCCACCAATGGTTCTGCTTTCGCTGTGCCCATGCTTCGCAATCCCTTCGTGGGCAGTGGTGTTCTCTCTGCCTCCATGGTCCTGCCGGCGGTCGCAGTCGCAGCAGTGCCAGCCGCACCGCACTCAGCCGCCCCTCTGTCGGCTGCCACGGCGTCGCCCATCGAGCCCATCACGCTTGCGGAAGTTCATGCCACTGGCCCCACCGCCCAGGCGGTCGACCCCCTGCCAAAGGAGCAGCGCACCGATCTTCCAGAGGATTCAGCGCCAGCCCCTGCTCCCCTTCAGCCTTCGCCCTGGGCTGGCACGGTGGAGCTTTACGGTTTTGTGCCGCTCAGGGCCACCACCGTTCTCAAGCAGGCGGCCACCACATGGGATCGGCCTGGCTTGTTGGGCCAACGGGCAAGCGACCGCAACCTGGGCCAGCTGGCCGGCAAGGCGGGTGGAAAGCTTCAGGCCCTGCCCGATCTGACGTTCCCCGATGGACGGGTGGAACGACTTCGGGACAAGGTTCGGAATGTCAAGCTGCCCGATCAAATCGAAATCCCGGGATTCACCTCCGTCACCGATGTGGGGCTGGGCTCGCTCCTGGAGCACCTCACGGACATCTTCTTCCTGCGCGGCAGCGTGGAGTACAACCGGGTTGGCTTTCAGACCGACCTCAGCTATGTGGGGGTGGCCGGGGAGACAGCGAAGGAGTTCAAGCGCAGCCGCCGGGTGTTTCCCAATCTGCCCGTGCCCACGCGCACGCTGAAAAACCAGGTGTCCTCCACCCAGGGCATCTACGACTTCGCCCTGCGCTATCGCTTGGGTGAGCGGGAGCGGGCGATCAGCACCCCTGGCGCCTTCACGCTGATTCCCTACGCCGGTGTGCGCGTGGTGGATCTGGGCCTGGAGACCACCAGCACGTTCGAAGGGCCGCTGGTCCAGAAATCTCGGCAGTTCAGTTTCGGCAACCCCATTGCCCAGCCCCTGCTCGGCCTGCAGGGCCAGGTGTTTCTGGCCCCCAGGTTGCGCTTCTTCGCCCGAGGCGATCTCGGCGGCTTCGGCGCCAATGGCGCGGTCGACATGTCGGGCAATGCCCAAGCTGGCGTGGGCTATGCCATCGGCAACTCCACCCAGCTGGATCTCTCCTGGCGCTATCTCTATCTCGCCCGCGACAACGGCAAGAACACGGCTTACACCATTGATCAGAACGGGATTGAGGTGGGGGTGAAGGTGTTTTTCTAGGCCGTTGATGTCGTATCGGCTGTGCTGGAGGACGGGTCTGATCCAAATGCTCCTTGAAAGCAGCATCGATGAGTGTTCCGCTCTCGCCGCGTGGAGGTGCTCCCATAGGTTAATTATGCCCTTTTTTGTGGAATCCTGTGAAAGCTCTGACCTCGGGAAGGGTAGTATGGTATACAATAAGAAAATCTGAGAATTCTTTATTCAATGGGCGCTGATAAGGCGCAACGCTCACATGCCCTGATAATGTAATTTGCTAAAATATAGTAACACCTCTGTTGACCATCGGATACTGCCAATGAGATTGGGATTTTCAATATGAAACAAATTGTAAAAGTTGCCTGAATGTTGATCTTTCTCGATGTAGATCTATATGGCTAGCGATACATTCTCTAAAATAAGCTCTTCAAATACTTCTGGCAATGACCTCAATCACTCAGCTCGGAGGAAATCTTCAGTATGGTCAAGAGTTCTCCGTAGGTGGTCTTTGCTAAACCGTCCGTTATTTGTAGGAGTCCTTACTCTTGGCCTAACTGTCACAATTTACCTTGGTTATCTATGTTGGTTTTTGTGGCTACCAGATCTGTGGATGTGGGGGTTTAGCCCCCTATCATGGAAGAGTATTCTGTCTATTTTTGGGGCGCTCTACCTGTTGATTATCCCCTTCATCCCCATAGCCCTTTTTCAGGAGTTCTTAGGGGCATTGTTGGAGTCTATCTTAGACGAGTCTGATTCTCGAATTAGAAGGAGTGTCAACGAAGCTGATGAGCAACAAACGCAAATTGAATCTAAACTTGAAGAACAAGATGACACAGGGCTTATCCCTCTGATACGGTACAGTCGATTGCAATTACAAGCTTATTATGAACTTGGTTTAACACAAACACAGCGGAGTTTTTTTACAGCGTTGTAGCCATGTGGATAGGATTCTTTGTCATCGTTTCCGGCTTGATTCCTCATTCTTTCTCCTATTTAAGGCCATTTGCCAATGTTAACCCGGGAAACGTTCAGGTCCTTACTCTTGCAGGAGGAGTTGTCATGGAAATAATCTCGGCTCTTTTCTTATGGGTTTACAGAAGCTCTATATCGCAACTAACTCAGGAGTTGTTCGAGGTCGTCGTCTACTTGTGTAGTGTCGCGAAGGTTCCTCATCATCCGACCCATCGTCGCTTGAAAATGCCGATCCATGAAGGCGTCGACTTCACTTCCCCATTCGTCGGCGGAGCGGGCAAGGTGTCGCCGAGACGGAATCAGATCGAGGATGACAAGTGCGTTGACGATCCCGTGCTCCAGCACCTGAGCAAAGTAGACCGCCAACCCGAACCGTGCGTACACCTCCTTGACCTGCTCGCCGTCGGCGTCGTGGGGTTCATGCATCATGATGGCTAACGTTGTATGGGCAGGTCCGGTATCGGCTTCCGGCCGATGTTCATGGTCCGCCTAAGTCGCATACGGCTTGGAGGCCATCTGCTTTGAACCGCAGACGCGGGAACAGTGATGAGTGATTGGATGGCGCAACGCTGGGATTTGATGCCGACCCGGTATCACAAAGCCCTGGCGATGTGGATTCCTGCGGGCATGGCTCCATCCATCAGCGCGCCCCCCCCAGCGCCTCCAAGGCAATCGCCGCGATCGCCTGATCGCTGGCCTTGGGCAGCTGCACATAACGGCCGCCTGCGGCTTCGGCCAGGTCTTTGCCCATGCCGCTGCCGATGAACTTGCGCTCCGTGTCGATCACCAAGAGCCGCAGGCCCAGGGCCCGGTAGCGGGCGGCCACCTGCTTCACGTCCTCCTTCAGGTCCACCGGCTCCTCCCCCTCCAGCTCCGGCTGGCCCAGGGAGCGCCAGAGGGGCACATTGCCCCGGCCGTCAGTGATCGCCACCACCACCACCTGGCTCAGGTCGCTGGTGGCCAGCGCGTTGGCCCCCACCCGGGCGGCCAGGGCCAGGCCATGGGCCAAGGGCGAACCGCCACCGCAGGGCATGGCCTCCAGCCGGCGGCGGGCGGCGGTGATCGAGCGGGTGGGGGGCAGCAGCACCTCCGCCTGCTCCCCCCGGAAGGGGATCAGGGCCACCTCATCGCGGTTTTCGTAGGCCTCCGTGAGCAGGCGCAACACCGCCCCCTTGGCGCTCTGCATCCGGTTGAGCGCCATCGAGCCGCTGGCATCCACCAGAAACACCACCAACGCCCCCGCCTTGCGCTGCAGCTGCTTGGCCCGCAGGTCGGCCTCCGCCACGATCAGGCGGCGGTGGGGTTCTCGCTCTCGGCGGGCCTTTTGATGCGGCGCGGCGGCCCGCAGGGTGGCATCCACGGCGATGCGGCGCACGGGCCCACGTGGCAGCACGGGCCGCACATAGCGCCCCCGGCTCTCGCTCAACACCTGGGAGCGGCTGCCGCTGCTGCCGCTTTTGGATTTGGCCGCAGCAAAGAGCAGCAGATCCGGATCGATGGCTGTGGCCTCCGGATCGAGCAGAAACTCCTCCGGAATGGAAGGGGGCGCCTGGTCCTCCGGCGCGTCCTCCTCGGGCGGGTCGGGCTCGGTCTCGTTTTCGGCTTCCGGGGGCTCGGGCGGCTCGGGTTCCTCGGGCGGGTTGGGCTCCTGCTCCCCCTGGGGTGGGGGCGGGGGCGGTGGCTGCAGAGGCTGCTCCGGATCGGCCGGAGGCATCTGGCGCGCCCGGGGGGCGATCACCAGCCGCACAGCCACCTGCAGATCCTCCGCTTCCACCTGGTCGCGGCCGCTCAGGGCCGCATGGGCTTTGGCCACCCGCACCGCATAGAGCTCGGAGCGGTGCCCCTCCACGCCCCCCCGCAGGGCCTCGGCCACCAGATAGGCGATCTGCTCGCGGCTGATGCTCACATCCGGCAGCCACTGGCGGGCCAGGAGCAGCTGGGTGGCC
This sequence comes from Cyanobium sp., assembly GCA_044234195.1. Taxonomy (GTDB): domain Bacteria; phylum Cyanobacteriota; class Cyanobacteriia; order PCC-6307; family Cyanobiaceae; genus Cyanobium. The sequence continues at coordinate 14,639 of JBIIJA010000009.1, forward strand.
AGGGCGTCGGTGTCCTCTTGAAAGCGGGCGGCGAAGGCCTGCACCGATTCGCCGTGGTCGATGGCGGAGCGGGCGATCGCCACCCGTTGCTCCGGCTCCAGCAGCTGGTGGGCCGAGAGGGCCATGGCAAAGCGATCCAGCAGGTGATCCCGCACCTGCCCCTCCTCCGGGTTGTAGGTGGCGATCAGCAGGCAGCGGCAGGGATGGCTGAGGCTCAGCCCTTCCCGCTCCAGACGGTTTTCGCCGCTGCCCACCGCCGCGAGCAGCAGGTTGGTGATGCCGTCATCGAGCAGGTTGAGCTCATCGATGTAGAGCACGCCGCGGTGGGCTTCCGCCAGCAGCCCCGGCTGAAACACCGGCCGCCCGGCCGTGAGGGAGGCGGCCACATCCACCGAGCCCAACAGCCGGTCTTCCGTGATGCCCAGGGGCACCTGCACAAAGGGGGCGCTCACCACCTTGGTGGGCAGTAGGGCAGAGGGATCCACCCCCAGCGCATCCCCCCCCAGGGCGGTGATGCGCTCCCGGGTGGCCGCATCCCACTCCTGGGGTTGGCGCGGGTCGATATTCGGCAGGGTGGCCCCTGCCCCCAGATCGAGCACATCGATGGGCGGGAGCAAGGCGTGCAGGCCCCGGGCGAGCACGGATTTGCCCGTGCCCCGGCCCCCGGCGATCACCACCCCCCCCAGGCCCGGATCCACGGCTGCCAGGAGCAGGGCCAGTTTCAAGGTGCCGTGGCCGGTGATGGCCGCCAGGGGGAAGGCCCGGCTGGCGGCCCAACTGGCGCCGCTGGTGGGGGCGGGGGCGGGTGGGCCGCTGGCAACCATGGACAAGCTGGGGGGCAGGCGGGGAGTTGTTCAGGGGAGCCAGTCTCGCCGATCAGGGCCCTCCACGGGGCTTGGGATCAGCCCCGACGGCTAAGACAGATGGGTTGCCGCAGAGCCTCGCCATGGCCATGGTTGCCCGTTCCCTTCGCCTGCTGCTGCTGGGCGGGTGGCTGTGCCTTCTG
>JBIIJA010000270.1:0-3890 GCA_044234195.1 Cyanobium sp.
TCAACCCCCTCACCACCAAGGACAACCGCAACCTGATCAAAGGCACGATCAGCCGCTGGCGGGTGCAGGCCAGCAGGATCAGCCTCACGCCCACCACCTTCTCCGGGGAGCGGGTGGCCTTCAGCAACGACCCCTTCACCCCCGCCCAGTCGTGGATGGATTCCGAGAACGTGGTGGGCACTCTGCAGGCCAATGGCGACACCGTGATCAAGGCAGGGCGCAATGAAGTGGTGCTGGAAGACAGGCTGCGCATCCCCGCCCGGCGCCAGACGGTGATCAAGAAAAAAGAGGAGGTGGACAACCCCTGGGTGTTTGGCGTTGACAAGGAAGATCGGGATGGCTTCTTCGTGGGCTACAACACACAAATGAAGGTGGGAGAGCGAGGGCAGCTGATTCTGCAGCCCCAGTTCCTGTTGCAGCGAGCCATCAACGGCACGACCGACAGCTATCCCTACCCCTGGCAATCAGCCGGTGACAACGCTGTTGAGCAACCCGGCACCGCGGGGGATGATTTCGGCTTGGTGGCACGCCTGCAAACCACCCTGTTCGGCTTTGACACAAAAGCCCGCTTGGATTTCTCCACCTTCAACCCCGACAACATTCCCAACGGCACCCGCAGCTGGGCGGAGCTGACCCGCGACCTGCAGCTGCCCTGGCTGGGCGCCACCGAGCTGAAGCTCTTTGGCGCCTATCGCTTCCGCACATGGAACGGCACCCTTGGCGAACAGAACGTGTATTCGGCCTTGGGGGGCTTCCTCGAGAAGAAGGGAACCCTGCCCCCGTGGGGACGGCTGACCTCTTCCTATGTCTGGCGAGTTGGGATGGGCAACTTCCAAAGCAACGACTTCAACTCCACCAACCTGGCCGATCTTTGGCGGGCCAATGCCATCGGCTCCCTCAATGCCTCCCTGCCCCTCTGGACGGGCAAGCCGGCCCCGCTCACGCCCCAGGAGGGCTTTGCCAACACGGCCCAGCCTGTGGTGCCTGGCCTCTCCCTGAATGCCAACCTGCAGGGAATCCTGGCCTATTACGGCGACGGCACCAACCAAAACACCCTCACCTTGAGTGGGGGTCCCACCCTGACGCTGGGCCATTTCGTGAAGCCCTTTTTGGACTTCACCCAACTCACGATCACCGGGGGGGGCACCCTGCGCCAGGGGCAAAGCCCCTTCAGCTTTGATCGAGCTGTCGACCTGGGCACCGTTGGCATCGGCCTCACCCAGCAGCTTGTCGGACCCCTCGTGTTCAGCGGCGGCGTGGGCTTCAACGTGGATCCCAAAGGGGCCAGCTACGGCGAGGTCACGGGGTCGTACATCGAGGTGCGCTGGCAACGGCGCTCCTACGACGTGGGGGTGTTTTACAGCCCCTACGACGGCCTGGGCGGGGTGCGGGTGCGGCTCAACGATTTCAATTTCAACGGCCCTGGTGTGCCCTTCGTGCCTTACAACCCCAGCCAACAGCTGTTGCAACGGCCGTTCTGAGCCGCTTCAGCTCTGGCCACCACCGGTTGGAGAGGGTCGGGGGGATCAGCCAGCCGCCGCTGGCGAATCGGCTGCAAGACGAAAGTCCCGCAGATACGGGAGTCGCTCGGCGGTGGCGCGGAGGGCCTCTCCTTGGGCCAGGAGCTGGCCCGTGCCATCCCAATGGCCGCTGAGCAGCATGCGGTGGGGGCCAGGATCGAGATGCACCCGCCAACGGTTGTCGCCCACCGCCTCGCTCTCTAGCACCACCTCCAAAGCCTCCAGATCCAGCACCAATTCGGCACCGGGATCGGCAACCACGCCCTGCTGAATCGCCTCCACCACCTCGGTGGCAGCGGAGAGGCAGGGGATGCCGAGGGCGAGGCAGTTGCCGTAGAAAATCTCGGCAAAACTCTCCCCGATCACCGCCCTGATGCCCCAGCGCATCAGGGCTTGGGGGGCATGTTCGCGGCTGGAGCCCCAGCCAAAATTCCTGTTCACCACGAGGATGGTGGCGCCGCTGTGGGCGGGTCGGTCGAAGGGATGGGCGCCGACCAGCTCGCGGCGGTCATCAGCGAAGGCCCCTTCCGCCAGGCCATCGAAGGTGACGCACTTCAGGAAGCGGGCCGGAATGATGCGGTCGGTGTCGATGTCATTGCCCTCCACCGCCACGCCGCGGCCCGCCACCCGACGGAGGGGACCGCTGGGAAAGGGCTTGGGTTCAGACGTCTGGGCAGCCATGGAGGGAGTGCGGCAAGAGGGGAAGAGGGCGGTGGAATGCAGCCAGGCGCCTTCAACCGGCCGCGGCCGGTTCAGCCAGGAGGTTGCGCACATCCACGACGTGGCCGCTCACGGCGGCGGCAGCCACCATCGCCGGACTCATCAGCAAGGTGCGGCCGGTGGCCGAACCTTGGCGGCCCTTGAAATTGCGGTTGGAGGAGCTGGCACTGATCTGGCGGCCCTCCAGTCGGTCGGGGTTCATGGCCAGGCACATGGAGCAGCCCGGCTCGCGCCATTCGAAGCCGGCCTGGCGAAACACCGCATCGAGGCCTTCGGCCTCGGCCGCCGCCGCCACCTGCTCCGAGCCCGGCACCACAAAGGCCTTGAGGCCAGGTGCCACCTGCCGACCATGGGCCACCGCCGCCGCGGCCCGCAGATCGCTCAGGCGACCATTGGTGCAGCTGCCGATGAAACACACGTCCACGGGCAAGCCCACAATGGGCTGACCGGGGCTGAGATCCATGTAACGGTAGGCCTCCTCCGCGAGGGGGCGCTCGTCCGGCGCCAGCTGCTCAGGGGTGGGCACAGCTTCATCCACGCCGATGCCCTGGCCAGGGGTGATCCCCCAGGTGACGGTGGGGGCAATGGCGCTGGCATCAAAGCGCACGTCATCATCAAAGGTGGCCTCCGGCCCACTCGCCAGAGAACGCCACCAGGCCACGGCCCGCTCCCAGGCTTCCCCAGCAGGGGCATGGGGCCGACCCTGCAGATAGGCGAAGGTGACCTCATCAGGATTGCAGTAGCCCACCCGAGCCCCCCCCTCGATGGCCATGTTGCAGAGGGTCATCCGCTCCTCCATGGAAAGGGCAGCAATGGCTGGGCCGGCGAACTCGTACGCATGACCCACACCGCCCTTCACCCCCAGGCTGCGGATGATGTGCAGGATCAGATCCTTGGCATAAACGCCGCTTTGCAGGGCCCCATCCACCCAGACGCGACGGACTCTCAGCTTGGTTAAGGCCAGGCTCTGGCTGGCCAGCACATCCCGCACCTGGCTGGTGCCGATCCCAAAAGCGATGGCGCCAAAGGCCCCGTGGGTGGAGGTGTGGGAATCGCCGCAGGCCACGGTCATGCCGGGCTGGGTGAGGCCGAGCTCGGGGGCGATCACATGCACGATGCCCTGGCGACCGCTGCCGATGGCGAGGAGGGGGATCTGGTGGGCGGCGCAGTTGGCCTCCAGGGTGGCGAGCATTTCCTCGGCCAGAGGATCGGCGAAGGGCCGGGCCTGGGAGGTGGTGGGCACGATGTGATCCACCGTGGCCACAGTGAGCTCAGGGTGTCGCACGGCCAGGCCCAGGTCGTTCAGTGAAGAAAAGGCCTGGGGGCTGGTGACCTCATGGATGAGGTGCAGGCCGATGAAGAGCTGGGTGGTGCCGCCTGGCAAGTCGGCCACCCGATGGAGGTCCCAAACCTTGTCGTAGAGAGTGCCGGCGCTCACGGGGACTCCCGAAGGGACGCCCCATCACCCTAGTGGGAGGCTGGCCCCGACCCCCTGTTCCTCTTGGGCGGAACAGCTGGTGGATCGGCCGGCGGGAGCCAAGGGTTCGGGCTCCCGCTGAAACAAGCCATTCAGGTAGTGACGGGCCACCGACCGATCGGTGGCGCCGTGCTGAAACAAAAACCCCGCCAGGGCCGCCTGCATCAGCCGGT
>JBIIJA010000342.1:0-3084 GCA_044234195.1 Cyanobium sp.
AGACCCCCAGGATTGGCCAGCCCCGTCTGCTGGTTCACCGTGTTGAGGGCCACACTCTCGGTGAGCTGGGAGTGGCCGAATCGGAAGGCACTGTGGGCGAATTCGGCCAGAATGCTGGCGTTGAAGCCCGCATTGTTGTTATTGGTCGCCAGGGCTGGGCCTGCAAAAGCGCCCAAGTTTGGCGTGATGCGACGCGCATATTCCTGCACCACGTGGTGCTGGTAGAAGTTCTCATTGGCCAGCTTGGCCAATTGGAAGAGCTCTTCCCCACTGACATTTTGATTGCTCGGTAGATTCGTTTGAATCTGCGCCAGAATGTTGTTGTGGGTGGTAACAAAGATTTCATGCAAGCTGGTGAGGCCAATGTTTTCGTTTAATCGCCCATCACCACCCACCGCATGTTGATTCAGACGCGTGGGATCTTTCAGATCTCCATTGGCAAAGAAGGGATCCACCCCAGCGGGCAGGGGAGCTCCTTTCCAATCGGGGGCCAGATCAATCAGGAAAGAGGCCCCCGCCTTCACCAGCACTTGATTGGCTGTCAGTGCTGCCGTGTCAAAGAGGTAACTCCTCAATCCAGAAACCTTATCCAGCGCCACAAAGGCGTAGCGGCCGGCGTTGGGCAGGCCCTGGGGAATTCTTTCCACCAAAGGAACCGACTGGACATCGCGATCACGCAGGGTGAGGCCGATGCGCTGGGCATTTTGCTTGAGATGAATCCAGCGGGCCGTGGAATTTTGCGCATCGGTGAGCAGCCGGCCCGTCAGTTGACCATTGGTCGTGAATTCCCGGAGAAAAATACTGTGGCTCTCCACCGAGGCATACACCTGGTTGAGATCCATGAAGGCGGAGGTTTGGTTCACGCTCTCGCCATTGCGAGGGATGAGCTTCAACACGCTCTGGCCGCTGCCATTGGTGGTGGTGGTGGCCTCCACGCCAGTGAGGGCGGCTTTGGTGTTGATGGTGGTCACCACCTCCGCCAGGGTGGCCCCGGGAGTGATCAGAATCAACTGGTCATTGAGCACAAGCGTGCCCCCACTGGTGCCGTTGAACATGGTGCCAACGGCCGCATTCTCATTCTTGACATTCCACTGGGTGGGGCGGCTGTAGCCAGCAAGACCCAGCTCGGCCACCAAGACATCCCGACTTCCCTCGCCGATCACCACCTGCACCGTGCTGGTGCGGGAGAGGGCCATGAAGTTGTTGGCGGCCCCAGGGGTGTAGAGGGGGTCGCCAGGCAGCAAGGGAATCAGGAGGGTGCCATCATTTCCCTTCGGCAGAAAATCAAAGCCGTGGTCGTTGTATTGGCCAAACAGGGCAAAGAACCCCGAGTTGGGAAGAGGATTTCCTGAGTTGGCGGTGCCATCCCCCCCGGTGAGGATGGTTTCGTGGCGAGTGTTGTTGCGTTGGCTGACCCGCTTCCCCGCCTGGGTGCCCGTTTGCGTCCACTGGCGGGCATAGGGATCATCCTGCACTTGCAGCGTGGTCTTGCCGTTTTGATTGGCAACGAAGTTGCTGATCAGCCTTGGAGAGGCATCAAAAATGAAGGGGTTGCTGGGATTAGTGAAGCCACGAATGCTGTAATCAAGCACATAGCCTGGATTATAACTAACCGCCCCGGAGGGGAAACTGATTGTAAACCCACCCGTGGGCTGACTGGTGGCCAGATCGATGTTGTTGCTAAAGCTCTGGGTGGTGAGGCGGCGGAAGAGTGTGCCTGTGGCCCCTGCCATGAACTTTGGATCTGTGGTGGAGACGGGAAAGGGAGCCGCAACCGTGACATTCCCTCCGCCCACCTGATAACGCAACTGATCACTGCCATCCACAAAGCGAATGCCGCTGGTGGCCTTGGCACCAATCACCCCTGGGTTCACGCCAGGGACTATGGCGAGGCGAGGATCATTGTTCCAATCCTTGGCAACGCGGTATTGATAGCGAAGGAAGAAAAGATCTTCCAGTGTGAAAGTATCAATCACTGAATCGAACTTGGGTTTAGCCACGGATTTCTTGATGACTGCTTGCACTCTCACAAAAAGGCGACCAAGGGGAGGGAGGTCAACCGAAGGAATTAGTAATTGTTAACAAAACGAAGGGTTATCAAAATCACGAAGCGCATCCCTGCTCATCCATGCAGCCTCTGCACCCACAAGCCCGCGAGCTGCCAGGACGACCAGAGAAAGATCGCCAAGATCAGCCATTGCAGCCAAGGCGGCCGGCGGGGGGCCGGAGGCGGAGCCACCATCGCAATCCGTCGCAATCGGAGACCCTTTAGGGGTTAGCAGACTCTGTGGCGAGAAGCTGCGCCCTCAGGGACTTCGTTGCATTAGCCCGTCGCCTGTCCTGTTCCAATGGCGCCCAAGCAGAGCGAACCGCGGGCGGGCCTGGTGACTGGTGGCAGGCCCTAGCGTTTCTCCATGGCTTGGAACGGGGGCTGGTGGGATGGATCCCTTGATTGCGGCCCTCCAGGATCCCCAGGCCTACCCCCACCCCACGGGGCCCATCACCTTGTTGGAAACCCACATCTCTTGGGTGCTCCTCACCGGCTCCTTTGCCTACAAAATCAAAAAGCCTGTCAGCCTTGGCTTCCTCGATTTCAGCAGCCTGGAGAAACGCAGACACTTCTGCCAAGAAGAACTGCGCCTCAACCAACGGCTCGCCCCAGAGCTCTACCTCGGTGTGGTGGAGGTCCACGGCCCTCCAGAGCAGGCCAGCCTGATGGGTCCGGGGCCTGTGGTGGAGGTGGCCGTGCGCATGCACCAGTTTGAACAGAGTGGGCTGCTCCCCCAGGCCCTGCTGACAGGCACGCTGACAGGGGAGCACCTGGAACGGTTTGCCGACCGCCTCGCCACGTTTCATGGAGCCGCAGAGTCGGCGCCTTGCGAGGGCCCCTTTGGAACGCCCCAAGCCGTGGTAGCGCCAGCCCTGGCCAACCTGGAGGTGTTGCAGCGGCTTCACCCGGAATGGGAAGCCCTCGCCAGTGTGGGGGAGTGGACCCGCGGAGAAGCTGAGCGACTTGAGGCGGTGTTTGCGGAACGCTTGGCCCGAGGGCGGGTGCGGGAAGGCCATGGCGACCTGCACTTGGGC
>JBIIJA010000008.1:0-16670 GCA_044234195.1 Cyanobium sp.
AACCAGATCGGGCGTGAGGTGGTAGCCCTCCTCGGGGGTGGCCGGCGGCTCGATTTGGGAGTTGTCGCGCACCAGCTCGGGGTAGTACTGATGGGTGTCGCCCCCCAAGAAGCCGTAGAAGCGCTCAAAGCCTCTCCCCAGGGGCCAGCGGTCGTAAGGGCCGGCCGCTGAGGTCTGCTCGGCGGGGGTGAGGTGCCACTTGCCGATGGCGTAAGTGTTGTAGCCCTGCTGCAGCAGGATCTCAGAAAGGAAGCCGTTCTCAAACGGGATGATGCCGTTGGAGCCCGGAAAGCCCGTGGAGCCCTCGGTGATGCAGGCCAGGCCATTGGAGTGGTGGTTGCGGCCAGTGAGCATGCAGGAGCGCGACGGGGAGCAGAGCGCCGTGGTGTGCATGTTGTTGAACCGCAGACCATCCGCCGCCAGGGCATCCAGATTTGGAGTGGCGATCGGGCTGCCGTAGCAGCCGAGCTGGCCGAAGCCCGTGTCGTCGAGCACGATGAACAGCACATTCGGCGCCCCCTCCTTCGCCCGCCTGGGCTCTGGCCAGGCAGGGGTCGACACTTCCACTGTGCGACCGATCACGCCTGGAAAAGCGGCGCCGGCTTTGTATTCGTTGAGGGGCATGGAAACGGCGTAGGGGCTCCGATCGGTAACTTACCCAGCCCCCACTCCGCCGGCATCCACCCCCAGGCGCCTGTCGTTTTTTGCGCGTCTCTGCGCAGAAAGCCGGCTTGCGGGGCCAGGGCGGAAGCGTTGCAACATTTCTCTGAGGTCGAGCAATCTTGCTTGAAAATTGATCCCTGGTTCTGATTAAATCACTCTCCTCTCTCCGCACGACTTCAGGAATTGCCCTTGGATACCGCTGAGGCCATTCCCTTCATCAAACTCCCCGGTGCATCCCTGGCGAGCACCAACACCGTTGATTTCGGTTCGGTGGTGGGCACGTTTCTGCCCCTGCAGGTGCACACCTGGGACCATCCGGAGCAAGGAGAGCCCTTCCTGAACTACTCCGGCTGCGTTCGCCTCGGCGACCTCACCCTCCTGTCCACCTGGGGTTCGGCCATTGAGGGGGAGGTGGAGCAGACATCGGACGCCCAGCTGGTGCTTCCCTACCCGGCCGGCACCAACCATTTCCACATCCAGCGCCAACGCTTCAGCTTCCGCAGCTCCTGCCTGTTCATTCCGGCGGCCCGCACCCGCTTCCGTCTCCACTGCACCACCTGCTCTGGGATCATCCTCAGCTTTCCTCCCGAAACCCTGCTGCCGGTGGCCCATGCCATCGCCGGCCCGGGATTTGATGGGTTGGCCCTGCGGAGCGCCCTGGAGCAACCTTCGATCCTTGATCGCCGCTACGATCCCCGCCGCGATCGAGCCCAGCGCCTGTTGATGGAGGCCCTGGCCTTTGCGGAACGGTCGGTGGCGATCGCCGGCGAGGTGAACCCGATCCTTCGGCTGGATGACCTGATCCGCCGGCTGATCGTGATGCTTCTGGTGCCCGACCTGCTGCAGGCCGTTGAGGCGGGGGAGGTGGCTGAGGAGCCCTTCGTGCATGCCTCCCTGGTGGAGTGGCTGCTGGCCCATCTCGAGGAGCCGATCAGCCTTTCAGATATGGAGCAGCGCAGCAGCTACAGCCGCCGCTCCCTGCAAGTTGCCTTCAAGCAGCGCTTTGGCTGCGGGCCCATGCAGTGGCTTCGCCGCCAACGGCTCGCCAAGGCCCGTGGCCTGCTGGAGCGGCCTGGCAGCCGCCGCAGCCTCACGGAGGTGGCCCTGGCCTGTGGCTATCTCTCCACTGCCGCCTTCAGTCGCGACTACCTGGCCCGCTATGGCGAGCGTCCCTCCCGTGTCTGGCGGCGCTTCAGCCAGACCAGCTGAGCGTCCTGGGGCCAAACGGCGTGGATCACGGATCAGGCGCCAACGGATGTCGAAACGGGCGGCCCTGCCTAGCGTCAAAACAGACACTCATTTTTGCGATGCCTTCCGGAGCCACGTTCAACACCCCAGATGAAGGGGAGTTTGCCGCGGTGGAATCCGCCCTCACCCGCCAAGCCCTGCAGTCGGGCCGGTTGAAGGGGATCACCCAGGCCGAGGGGATTGTGATGATCGTTCTGGGCCTCCTCGCCCTTCTCTTTCCGGTGGTGGCCTCCGCTGGGGTGACCGTGATGGTGGCGGTGGCCTTTTTGGTGGCGGGCCTGATGGGTTGGATTGACACCTTCAGCCGTGGGGCCCGCCTCAAGCGTTGGCACGGGCTGCTCCGCCTGATCGTGGCCAGTCTGTTTCTCTACGCCGGCCTGTGGATCCTGTTGCAGTTCAAGGCGGGGGTGGTGCCCGCCGCCTCCCAGATCAAGGCCCTGGCCACGGCCGTCGGCCTGGTGTTCCTGTTTGAAGGCGGGGTGATGTCGGTGCTGGCCCTGGCCCATCGCCAGGCCACCGGTTGGGGGTGGGGGTTGCTCAACGGTCTGGTCACCCTGGTGCTGGGGCTGTTGATCCTCACCATGAGCCCGGCGGGCCTGCTCTCTGTGCTGGGCCTTCTGGTGGGCATCAGTTTTCTGTTCAGTGGCTTTGATCTGCTGGGCTTCAGTGCCCGCCTCCACAATCCCACCGTTGCGCCCCCCGGTTCCTCCTCCCGTGGCCCCTTGGCGTAGGCAGGCCCTGTTGGCGCCCACTCCGCCCCGTTGGCCTGGGAATGGCTGATCTCTTCAGCCATTCCCGCCAGCAAACCCTCGCCAGGATTGCCCCCCTGGCCGAACGCATGCGCCCCCGCACCCTCGACGATTTTGTGGGGCAAGACGCCATCCTCGGACAGGGGCGGCTGTTGCGCAGGGCCATCAGCGCCGATCGGGTGGGCAATCTGATCCTGCACGGCCCCCCGGGCACGGGCAAAACCACCTTGGCCCGCATCATTGCCGGCTGCACCCGTGCCCACTTCAGCAGCCTCAACGCGGTGTTGGCTGGGGTGAAAGATCTGCGGGCTGAGGTGGAGGCCGCCAAGGAGCGGCTGGCTCACCATGGCCTGCGCACGATCCTCTTCATCGATGAGGTGCACCGCTTCAACAGCGCCCAGCAGGATGCCCTCCTTCCCTGGGTGGAGAACGGCACGCTCACCCTGATTGGTGCCACCACCGAAAACCCCTATTTCGAGGTGAATAAGGCGCTGGTGAGCCGCTCGCGCCTGTTTCGCCTGCAGCCGTTGGAGCCAGCCGACCTCCGCCGCCTGCTGCAGCGGGCCCTCAGCGACTCCGACCAGGGCTATGGCGCCCGGCGGATCACCCTCACCCCGGAGGCGGAGGCCCACTGGCTGGATGTGGCCAATGGCGATGCCCGCAGCCTGCTCAATGCCCTTGAGCTGGCGGTGGAAACCACCGAGCCCGATGCCGAGGGCCACATCGCCATCGATCTGGCGATTGCCGAGGAGTCGATCCAGCAGCGGGCTGTGCTTTACGACAAGCAGGGCGATGCCCACTTCGACACCATCAGCGCCTTCATCAAATCCCTGCGGGGCTCCGATCCCGACGCGGCCCTGTTTTGGTTGGCTCGCATGCTGGAGGCTGGGGAGGATCCCCGCTTTCTCTTCCGCCGCATGCTCATCGCGGCGGGCGAAGACGTAGGCCTGGCCGATCCGATGGCCGTGGTGGTGGTGGAGGCCTGCGCGGCCAGCTTTGAGCGGGTGGGCCTCCCCGAAGGGCTGTATCCCTTGGCGCAGGCTGCCCTCTATCTGGCGAGCACCGAGAAAAGCAACAGCGCTTTGGGGGTGTTTGATGCGATCAAGCTGGTGCGCCAGGCCCAGAAGCAACAGGTGCCCGCCCACCTGCGCGATGCCCATCGGGATGGCAAGGCCTTCGGCGATGGCCAGGGCTACCGCTACCCCCATGCCTATGTGGAGCACTGGGTGGCCCAGCAATATCTGCCCACAGCCCTGCAGGGGCAAGTGTTCTGGCAGCCGGGGGGCCTGGGTTGGGAGGGGGAGCGCCGAGCGGCCCTGCGCCAGCGCCGGGCGGCCCAGCTGGCGGCCGTGGCCGAGCAGCAGGAGGAGCTGGGGGAGGTGTTGAGCTCCGGCCCGGAGGATCCCCTCCTGCAGCGCTGGCTGGCCCGCCAAACCGCCGCGGAGGGGGAGCGGCTCGACCAGCTGCGCCAGCGTTTTTGGGGAGATCGCCATCCGGGCCGCCTGGATCGGGTGCTCGTGCTGCAGGCCCGCTCCCTGCTCTGGGCCCTTGATCCCCTCCGCGACGCCACCGAAGGGGACGTGGTGATCACGGTGGAGCGGCCGGAGGATCAGGAGCGACTAGAGGCCCAGGTGCAGCTGCTGGATCCCTTGGTGCGCCCCCAGGTGCTGGTCGTGCCTGAGGCGGATCCCCAGCCCTTGTGGGCCCTGGCCCAGCCGGAGGGGCGTTTTGAATGGATTGTGGGCCGTCAGCCCCGGTTGGTGGGCTCTGGCGAGGGTGGCCCCACGTGGGTGGACGCCCTCTCAGCGCTCGCGGCTCCGGGAGCCCATTTGCGCCTGCTCTTTAGCCAGCCCCAGCTGGGGCCGGCCGGCGCCTTGCGCGCTCTGTTGAGCCGCCCCAAGGGCCCCTCCCCGTCAGACGCCTTGCTCGATCGGGTGGTGGCGGCGGAGGCGCAAGGGTTGGGGGGGGAGGAGCTCGTCCCGGCGTCCTTGATGCTTGCGCTGGGGCAGCAGGGCTGGCAGGTGCGGGAGCAGGAGTGGGAGGAATCTCTTGAACTCCAGCTCGCTGAGCGTCTGCTGGAGCGATGGTTTGCGGGTTCTGCCCCCTACCGCGCTTCCCTGGTGGCGGCAGGGCTCACGCCAGAGGAGCTGGAGGAGTTGCGGGGCTGGTTTGGCGCCCATCTCGGGGCCCGTTTGCCCCAGCGCCTGCGCCACGGGGTGCTCGAGGGCCGCTGGCCAGCAGCAGGGCCCACCCCAAAAAAAAGCCCCAGCCGAAGCCGGGGCAAGAAGGGCTGAGTGAGCCGTGCTCACCAGAGGCCGCGGATGGGCTCGGGGGCAGCGGCAGGGGCGGGGGCAGGGGCGGGCTCAGGACGGGTGGCCACGGGCTCCAGAACCTGGTTGGCCTCAATGCAGGCGGGCAGGAACACGTACCAGGAGAGCAGGGAGGTGCACTGGGCGGTGCCAGCTTTGCAACGACCCTCGGCGCAGATGTTCTGGGCTCCGGTGTAGGTGTTACAGAAGTCTGCCAGGCGGAAATCGGTGGGCAGGGCCTTCAGGATGCCAGCCGAGGAGATGGTGCCATCGGCGGCGTCGGAGATGATGGCGGAGCGCAGAGCCTGAACCGCATAGGTGTTCATGCTCCAGTAGGGGAAGTAGCTGGCCGTGGCGTTCTTCAAGAACTTAACCCCGGCATCGGAGTAGAGGAACTTGGAAACGCCGATGAGGTCAACGTCGTAGGTCTTGTTCATGCCTTCCCGAACTTGCTTGGCAGTCCAGCCAGAGCGGGCCAGGCCACCGGCCAGACCGCGATCGGTGACTGCACCGGTTTTCAGGAAGGTGTCAAAAGCGGATTGGTTGGTGGACCAAACAGCGCCGCCGGTATTCCAGCGGACAGGATTGGTGGCAGCTTGGGCTGACAGGGGGACGGCGACAACAGTCAGTGCCGTTCCCACTGTGAGACCAGCGAGCAGACGCTTGAACACGGGTGGATGGAAGACGACTTCTCTTCGAACCTAGCCACATCTTTGTGATTTGTCTTTCTTGTAACGCCAAATCATCGGCCGCACACCTGCGGGATTTCTTCCCCCTCTCTCCCTAGCTCTTGGCTTCGCCCTCTAGGCTCTTTCCACTTTTCTTTGTGTGGCCATGGCCCTGGCGATCGGCGATCCAGCTCCCCCTTTCACCCTGCCCGATCAGGATGGCAACCCTGTCGACCTGGCCTCCTTCAAAGGCAAGCGGGTGGTGATCTACTTCTATCCCAAGGACGACACTCCGGGATGCACGAAGGAGGCCTGCAACTTTCGCGATCGCTGGAGCAGCCTCGAGGCGCATGGCATCGTCGTGCTTGGCATCAGTAAAGATGGCGCCGCCAGCCACGGAAAGTTTATAGCGAAATACGACCTCCCCTTCACCCTGCTCACCGATGCGGAGCCCTGTCCGGTGGCTGAGGCCTATGGAAGTTATGGCCTCAAGAAGTTCATGGGCAAGGAGTACATGGGCATGATGCGCCACACCTTCGTGGTGGATCCGGAGGGCAAAATCGAACGCGCCTACACCAAGGTGAAGGCCGAAACCATGGCCGACGACATCCTTGCGGATCTGGGCCTCGCCTGAGGGCAGCCCACCGCGGCCTCAAGGGCCTCAATGGGCCGGACGAAGGCGGGCCAGGCTCTCAAGGCAGAGCAGGGGGCGGTAGGCGACGGCCAGGCCGAAGCACTCCAGTTCTGGGGCGACCCTTTGGTGGAGCAGCGCGCCGTCGCCGCCTGTGAGCACCACCCATCGGCAGGCTGCCTCCCTGGCCCCTTGAATCACCGCCGCGGCCAAACCTGCCTCCACCCCCAGGCCCATGGCTGTCGCTGTGGCTTGGGGCCAGGCGGCATCCTCCGCGTCGGCCTCTGGCTCGGTGGTGGCGAGCTCTGGCTGGCTCGGGATGCTCGGGAGCAGGGCCGTGCCCGTGGCCATGGCCTCCAGCTGGAGCCGCCGCCCCGCTAGCAACCGCCCCCCCCGGAAGGTGCCGCCCCCATCCACCCGGGTGAGGCTCAGCACCGTGCCCCCATCCACCACCAGCACCGACTCTCCCATTTCTCGCCAGGCCCCCCAGCCCGCCAGTGCCCGGTCCACCCCCAGCCAGGGCGGGCAGCCCGAAAGCGGCACATCCGCCAGGCACACCCGCCGCTCAAGGGAGAAGGGCAGGGGATCGGGGAGGCGCCCCACGGCGGCCCAGGCCAAGGGGGGAGGCCCTCCGTCGCTGGGGGAGGGCCTCCCATCCCAGCCCCGCAATTCACCATCCGGGCCTGGCTCCGCCCAGTGCCAACGGCTGTTGCCCATCAGCAACCAGCGCGGGCCCTCCCCAGCGTTCACCAGCTTCGCCTCAAATGCCTTCGCCCATCAGGCCTGGCAGATGGATGCCGCACTCCTGCTTCAGGCCGCCGAAGCGGGTGGCCCGACCCGAGCGATCGCCGTCATCGGCGGCGCTGCTGTGCCAGTCGCCGACGGTGGAGTAACCCTTGGCGAAGAGGGGGTGTTGGGGCAGCTGATGGCGCTCCATGTAGTAATAGACGTCTTTTGTGCTCCAGCTGAGCAGCGGGCGCAACGACCACAAGCCCCGCACCGGATCGAGGGGAGCCATCGTGCGGCGATGGTCGGTCTGTCCTCCCCGGACGCCGCTGGCCCAGCAGCGCACGCCCCCGTCCTTCAGGGCACGATCGAGAGGCTCCACTTTGCGCAGCTGGTTGTAAAGCGAGAGATCTTCCAGCCGGCCCGTTTCCCAGAGTTTCCCGTGCAGGGCTTCCATCCTGGCTGGCGACATCTCCGCCTGCACCACTTTGAGGTTCAGCGGCAGCCGTTGGCGCAGCTCTTCGGCGTAGCGGTAGGTCTCCTCCGGCAGGTAGCCCGTGTCCACCCAGATCACGGGCAGGTGGTTGTTTCCACGGGCTTCCCCTAATTGGGACGCCATGTGGAGCAACACGGCTGCCTGGATGCCGAAGCTGGTGGTGAGGCAGAAGCCCTCGCCAAAGGTGTCCAGGGCCCAGGCCAGCCGCGCCTCCGGTTCCATGGGGTCGAGCCGGGCCCGCTCCGCGGCCAGATCGATGGGCAGACCGTTCGCCGCCGTGGGATAACCAGCCGTGGCGGAGGGGTCCACTGCCGTGGCTGGGGGAGCTTGGGGGGAAGGAGACCGGCTCATTGGTCCATCATGCCTTTAGGCAAGGCTCCAGCTGTTGGGCTGGTTATGGTGAGCTCATGCAGGTTGGCGATTCCCGGACCCCCATCCCCGACTCTGCCGAGAGCGCCCCTGTTTCGCGGTCGGGCAGTCCTGTGGTCATCGTGGGCGGCGGCTTTGGGGGGCTCTACACCGCCCTGGCCCTGGCCTCCCTCCCCAACCACCCCCCCCTCCTGCTGATCGAACCCAACGATCGCTTTGTGTTTTTGCCGCTGCTCTATGAGCTCCTCAGCGGCGAACTCCGCTCTTGGGAGATCGCTCCCCGCTACGACGCCCTGCTGGCGGGGCCAGGGGTGGGGTGGTTGCAGGATCGGGTGGTCAGCATCAACACCGACAATCACGACCTCCAAACGGCGGGGGGGCGCCGACTGAGCTACTCCGCCCTCGTGCTGGCGACCGGCTCCAGTGCCAACACCTTCGCCGTTCCCGGAGCGGCGGAGCATGCCCTCACCTTCCGTTCCCTTGCCGATGTGGCCCGCCTGCAGGAGGTGGTGCGGCACCTGGGCCGCCGAGAGAACCCTCTGCAGCGGTTGGCCATTGTCGGGGCCGGTCCCACTGGCGTGGAATTGGCCTGCAAGCTGGCGGACATGCTCCAGGGCACTTGTGTGGTGCAGCTCATCGAGCAGGGGGATCAGGTGCTCCCCCAAGCCCGGGCCTTCAACAGAGAGCAGGCCCTCTCCGCCCTCCGACGACGCGATGTGCGGGTGCGCCTGCGAACTCGGGTGGAGGCGGTGGCTGCCGACCGTCTCACCCTCACCCTGCCGGCCGTTGCCGAAGGGTTGGCCCCCACCACCGAAGACCTGCGCCTGCGGGCCGTGATCTGGACAGCTGGCCTGCGCTTCCAGACGCCGCACTTGGCTCCCCCCCCGCCGCTGGAGCCCTCTGGGCGGCTGCGCTGCCATCCCGATCTCCGCTTGGAGGGCCATCGCGATGTGTTTGTGGTGGGGGATTTGGCCTCGGTGGCTGGCCCCCAGACCGATCCCGCCAGCCCGCTCCCGCCCACCGCCCAGGTGGCTTTTCAGCAGGCGCCGGTGGTGGCACGCAATGTGCTGCATCGCCTGGCCGGTGAACCCCTCGAACCTTTTGTCTGGAGCGATTTGGGCGAAATGCTCAGCCTCGGCAAAGGGGAGGCCTCCCTCACCGGCAGCGGCCTCACCCTGGCAGGCGCTCCAGCGTTTGCTCTCCGCCGGCTGGCCTACCTCACCCGTCTTCCCGGCTTGCCCCAGCAGCTCCGCGTGGCTGCTGGCTGGCTGGCCGATCGTTGATGGCGCCCCCATCCCCTCCCTGGAGCAGACCGCGGGGCCTTCTCCTGGATGCCATGGGCACTTTGATCACCCTGCGGGATTCGGTGGGCACCACCTATGCGGCCGCGGCGGCCGACCACGGCATCGTCATCGATTCAGCCGCCATCGATGCCCGCTTCCCCGCGGTCTACCGGGCCGCCCCCCCGCTGGCCTTCACCCTCTCAGATCCCGGGGAGCTACTGGAGGCGGAGAGGCTCTGGTGGGGGGAGCGCATCCGGGAGGTGTTTCAGGCTGTGGCTGGGTCTGCCGAGGCTGCGGAACTCCCTCCCGGGTTGCTGGTGGATCTCTTTGAGCGGTTTGCCCAGCCCCAGCTCTGGCGGGTCTACCCCGATGTGCCCCAGCGGCTGGCCGCCTGGCGGCGGCAGGGGCTCCGCCTTGCAGTGGTGAGCAATTTCGATCGCCGTTTGCACGGTCTGCTGGAGGCCTTGGGGCTGGGGCCCTGGCTGGAGGTGGTGATCGTCTCCACGGAGGTGGGGGCGGCCAAGCCCTCACCCGTGCCGTTCATGCGGGCGATGGAAGCCCTCCAGCTCCAACCCCACCAGGTGTGGCATGTGGGGGATCAGCCGGAGGATGCGGAGGGAGCCGCCCGCG
Organism: Cyanobium sp.; assembly: GCA_044234195.1. Classification (GTDB taxonomy): domain Bacteria; phylum Cyanobacteriota; class Cyanobacteriia; order PCC-6307; family Cyanobiaceae; genus Cyanobium. Next base: position 9,773 of record JBIIJA010000008.1, read on the forward strand.
CCGGCGTTCCCTGCCTTCTGCTGCAGAGGCGATGAGGCAAGGGGTGCTCCTGGGGCGCACGGAGGGGTTGCGCCCATCGGTGCGCCACCGGTTGGAGGAGTTGCTGCATCGGCGCCATCCCGCCGATGCGGTGGCCGATCACCTCACCCTGCAGCGCCTGGGGATGGAGGGTGCGGCCCTCGACCTTCCCCTCACCTTGGTGGTGGATGAGCGGGGCCTGCCACGGGCTCTGTGGGTGGGCGAGCTGGAGTCGGCGGCCCAGATCTTGGAGCGTTTGGCGGGTTTCTCCCGCCGCCAGGTGCGGGTGGGGCGCCTGCTCACCTGTGCCGGCAGCGCCCGCCAGCCGTCCTTGCAGCCCGGCCATCGGGAGGGCCTGGTGGGTCTCGATCTCCACGCCCGCTGCTGGCTGCGCTTTGGCCCCCAACCCCACCCTGGGGGGCACCAGCGGGCAAGGCTGTGCGTGCCCTCCCCGGAGGCCGAGCACTCCTGGGGGTGTGAGGAGGAAGGTGATCTGGCGGATCTTTGCCGGCGGCACCCTCCCCTGCTGGAGGAGGACAAAGACCAGGGAGCCCCATCGGACTCCTCCACCCCTTCCGGGCCCAATGGTCGGGGCCTCCCCAAGGAGCGGGTGTTGCTGCTGGTGCTGAGCCAGGAGGAGATACCGCTGCAGCTCGAGCGGCGCATCGCGGAACTGGAAGGGTTGGTGCGCAGCGCGGGAGCCGTGCCGGTGGGAGTGGTGGTGCAACGCCGATCCGGCGGGGCCGCCCATGTCCTCTGGGGGGAGGGGAAGGTGCGGGAGGCGGCGCTGGAGGCGCGGCGGCTCCAGGCCACCCTGGTGGTGTGTGATCGGGAGCTCAGCCCCGGTCAGATGCGCCAGCTCGAGAAGGGTTTGGCCGTGCCCGTGAGCGATCGCAGCGAGCTGATTTTGGATATTTTTGCCCAGCGGGCCGCCAGTGCCGCAGGGCGTTTGCAGGTGGAGCTGGCCCAGTTGCGCTATCGCCTGCCCCGGCTCACCGGGCGTGGGGTGGCGCTCTCTCGGCAGGGGGGTGGGATCGGCACCCGGGGCCCAGGGGAAACCCAGCTGGAGAAGGATCGCCGCGCCATTGCCCGCCGCATCGATCGGCTGCAGCGGGAGGTGAAACGGCTGGAGGCCCATCGCGCTCGCCTGCGACAGGCCCGGCGGGGCACGTGCCGGTTGGCCCTGGTGGGTTACACCAATGCGGGCAAGAGCTCCCTGCTCAATGCCCTCAGTGGCAGCCCACCGGAGAAAGGCGTGCTGGCGGCGAATCAGCTGTTTGCCACCCTGGATCCCACCACGCGCCGGCTCAGCCTTGAGGCCGCCAGCCCGCCCGATCAGGACCCGATTCTCCTCACCGATACGGTGGGTTTCATCAGCGACTTGCCTCCCGCCCTGGTGGAGGCCTTTCGCTCCACCTTCGAGGAGGCCCTCGATGCGGATGGGCTGTTGATCGTGGTGGATCTGGCGGACCCCGCCTGGCCCGAGCAACTGGCCACGGTGCGTTCCGTGCTCAAAGACCTCCACGCCCAGCGGCCCCAGCGGGTGATCGGCAACCAGATCGACCGTTGTCCCGCTGGTGAGCTCGATCGGGCCAGGGCTCTGGAGCCCGACATGCTCTTTGTCTCCGCCACCGCCGATCTGGGGCTGCGCCATCTGCGTCAGCTCCTGATCACTTGGGCCGCTGACCTCTCCCTTGTGACAAGATCGGCGGAGCCCCTCTTGCCTCCCCGCCATGCCCCTCCAGCTCGGCGACACCGTTCCTGATTTCACACAGGATTCCCAGCTCGGTCCCATCAACCTTTACGACTTTGGGGCTGATCATTGGGTTGTGCTCTTTTCCCACCCGGCCGACTACACGCCCGTGTGCACCACAGAACTAGGTGAGGTAGCCCGCTTGCGGCCGGAATGGGAGAAGCGCAATGTCAAAACCTTGGCCTTGAGTGTAGATACGGCAGAGAGCCACACGGGTTGGATCGCCGATATCAATGACACCCAGTGCACGATTGTCGATTATCCAATCCTGGCGGATTCTGATCGCAAAGTGAGTGATCTTTACGGGATGATCCACCCCAATGCCCTGAACAACCTCACCGTGCGTTCGGTGTTTATCATCGACCCCGCCAAAAAGCTGCGGCTGCAGATCACCTATCCCGCCAGCACCGGCCGGAATTTTCAGGAAATCCTGCGGGTGATTGATTCCCTGCAGCTCACCGATCACCACCAGGTGGCCACGCCCGTGAACTGGAAGCAGGGTGAGGATTGCGTTGTGGTGCCCTCCATTCCCACGGAGGAGGCCCGGGCCAAATTTCCGAAAGGCGTCACAGAGATCCGCCCCTATCTGCGGATGACTCCCCAGCCCAACTAAACCTCACGCAACTTCACCAGGCATGTCCCAGTGGTGGCAATGGCAGCCCAGCTCTGTCCAGGATGTTTCCAACAGCTTTGCGGTGATCGGCGTGGGCCGCTTTGGCAGCGCCGTGTGCAAGGAACTCACCCGCTCCGGGGCCGAGGTGCTCGCCATTGATCTGAATTCGCGGGCGATTGACGAGTTGCTGCAAGACGAGCCCGGCATCGAGGCCCGCATCGTGGACTGCACCGATGAGGATGCCCTTCGGGCTGCAGGGGCTCTGGATGTGGGCACGGTGGTGGTGGCCATCAGTGAGCCGATTGAGGCCAGCATCACCGCCACCCTGATCGTCAAGGACGCCCCGGAAACCCGGGTGCAGCAGGTGATTGCCCGGGCCACCAGCGATTTGCATGAAAAAATGCTGCGCCGCGTGGGGGCCGACAAGGTGGTGTTCCCCTCCAAGATGCAGGGGGCCCGCCTCGGCCAAGAACTGGTGCGTCCCAATCTCCTGGAACGGCTGCGTCTGGATGATCGCAACAGCATTGAAGAGATCAAGGTGCCAGGAGCCTTCATCGGCCGCTCCCTGCGGGATCTCAACCTCCGCAAGTCTTACAGCGTGAATGTGTTGGCCGCGGGCCCAGCCAACCAGCTCATGGTGAATCCCCCGGCCTCCCACGTGCTCAAGGAGGGAGAAGTGTTGGTGGTGATGGGCAGTGCCGATGCCCTCGAGGCCCTCCCGAGCCGCTAGCGCCGATGTGGGTTCTGGGGCTGATGAGCGGCACCAGCGCCGACGGGGTGGATGCGGTGTTGGCTCACTTCCAGGGATCTCCCCGGCGCCCCCGCTGGCGGGTGGCGAACGCCAGCTCCGTGCCCTATCCCGAGCCCCTCAGGCGTCAGCTGATCCGCTACGGCCAGGGCCAGCCACTGCCGGCCGCGGAGGTGATCGATTTGGTGGAGGCCTTGACGGAGGTTCAAGCGGAGGCGGCCCGCGCCTGTGATCCCCGGGGACGGGCGGAGCTGGTGGGCTGCCATGGGCAGACGCTCTGGCATCGGCCGCCCGAGCCTGGACGGCGGGGGGCCAGTTGGCAGGCGCTGATGGCGCCCTTGTTGGCCGAACGGCTGACCCGCCCGGTGGTGTTTGATTTTCGCGCGGCTGATCTGGCCCAAGGCGGCCAGGGTGCCCCCCTGGTGCCCGCCACCGATGCGGCCCTGCTGGGGGGCATCGGCGGCTGGCGCGCCGTGCTCAACCTGGGGGGAATCGCCAATCTCACCCTCATTCCCCCAGGCCAGGGGCCCGATCGCAACCAGCCCGTGCGGGGGTGGGATTGCGGGCCGGCCAACACCCTGATCGACCTGGCGGTGCATCAGTTCAGCGGGGGGCTCCTGGGGTTTGATGAGGAAGGCCGCTGGGCCCGCCAGGGCCACATCGATGAGCCCATGATCACCACCTGGCTGCGGGAGCCCTATCTGTGTGCAGCTCCGCCAAAATCCACTGGCCGGGAACTCTTTGGCGCCGAGGATCTGCAGCGTCGCCTGGCGGCCCTGAGGGCACGGCAGATGACGGACTCTCCGGCGGATGCCCTGGCCACCCTCACCGCCTTTACGGCCGCGGCCGTGGCTCAGGATCTCCGCCAGGGCCCCCCACCCCTGGAGCTGCTGGTGGCCGGTGGGGGCACGCGCAATGGCTTTTTGATGGAGCAGTTGCGCAGCCGCTGCCGAGGGATGGTGGTGCGTCCCCTCTCTGAACTGGGCATTGGGGATCTGGAGCGTGAGGCCTTGGCCTTTGCTTTGCTGGCCTGGTGGCACGCCGTGGGGCATCCGGGATCCCTTCCCTCGGTGACGGGTGCCCGCAGGCCGGCCGTGTTGGGGGTGCGGGTGAATCCCTAACGGGGCTCAGCGTTCACGGGGGCGTTGGAGGCGCAGCCGTTTGGGGGCGCCCCGGAGCCTGGAGGGTTTGGCCTGTTCCTGTCGTTCCAGCACCTCGCGAAACCGTTCGGTCTGGTGTTGGGGTTCGATCGGGCGTCTGGAGGGAGAGGTTGGAGTCTCTTGCGGGGGGCGGCTCCGTTGCCGTTCAAGAGCTTCCACCCCCTGTTGGATCAGCACCTTGGCCATGTTGCTCACGGTGCGGGATTCCTCCTCGGCCAGGGCGGCCAGGCGCTCACAGAGCTCTTCCGGCAGGACGACCTGAATGCGTGGCGATTTGGGGCGCCCGCTGGAAGAGGTCTGACGGGTCGCCACGACCGCAGGTTCGGATCGGATACGAAAAAGTGTACAAAGTTAGTCAAGGGTAGTATCCAGCAGTATGCTGGAGGAACCGAGCTGACTCTCTCGTCTTCCTCTCGTCCCCCATCCCACCTTCCCCTCACATCCACGGAGTCCCTTCCATGGCTCGCGCCACTTCCACTACGTCCTCCTCCTCGGTCAGTGGAGCTCCCAAGCCCAGATCCAGAGCCGTTCGCTCCCGGCGCACGGCCGAACGCAGTGACGTGTTGGTGTCTGCTGTGATCAGCACCTACCTCCTTACCCATCTCCACCACGTGCTGCAACGGGCTGAGTACGGCGCCCAGCAGGAGGGTCGAGAAGGCCTGGCCGCCAATTACGCCCAGCTGCGAAAGGTGCTCTGCCTCGACGCCCGCAGCATGGAAGATGCCTCCGCTAGCGGGCTGGCTGAAGATGGGCGCCCTCTGGCGGCCTGAAGCGGGCGGGCCGAGCGCTGCCGTCAAGACGCGATAGCGTCAGACGGCATGGATGCGCCCAGATGTCTGCTGCCAACGCCGCCGCCCTCTACGCCAAAATCAGTGAAGATCCTGAGCTCACCCAATCTCTCTTTCGTCAGGCGTTGCAGGACCCCAGCGGTGCCCTCGCCCGGATCGTGGAGATCGGAGCTGAGCAAGGCCTAGCCGTCACCACCGATGAGGTCCGGGAGCACATCTCCGGCCTGGACGACAGCGCCACCAAGCAGTGGCTCCTCAAGGCCCGGGGAGGGCTCTAAAGCCAGCAGGGTCTGCCCCTCCATCCTCAGCTGCGACGTCGGGGGGGGACTGGGTTGATGGCGCCGCCGATGTACCCCACCGCCTTGGGCCCAGCTGAAAAACAGCCAGTAGCTCACAAGAGCCAATCCCGCGGCGACCACCAGGGCGGCCAGTTGTTCGAGGCGCTTGATCATGCAGCCCACTCTGGCGGCCACCGGCCCCAGTTTGCCTGACGCTCCTTGCGAGGATGCAGATCTGTTTTTCGTCCCCCCGTGCTGCGCCTCGAACGCATCAGCAAGATTTACCCCACCGGTGAGGTGCTCAAGGACGTCAGCTGGGAGGTGAAGCAGGGGGATCGCATCGGCCTTGTGGGGGTCAATGGGGCGGGAAAGTCCACCCAGTTGCGCATCCTTGCCGGGCTGGAGGAGCCCACCAGTGGGCAGGTGCTGCGCCAGGGAGAACCGCGCATTGCTTTCCTGCAACAGGAATTCGATGTGAATCTGCACCGCACGGTGCGGCAGGAGTTGTTTCAGGCCTTCACGGAAGCTGCCGCCGTGCTCAACGCCCAGGCGCAGGTCGAGGAGGCCATGGCCTCCGAGCAGGCCGCCCAGGATCCAGACCACCTGCAGGAGCTGATTGAGGAGCTGGGCCATCTGCAGATCCGCTTTGAAGCCCTCCATGGCTATGAGCTGCAAGCCCGCATCGATCGGCTCCTGCCCACCATTGGCTTCAGCCTGGAGGAGGCCGAGAAGCTGGTGGGCGATTTTTCGGGGGGATGGCAGATGCGTGTGGCCCTCGGGAAGATCCTGCTGCAGGAGCCCGATGTGTTGCTCCTCGATGAGCCCACCAACCATCTCGATGTGCAGACCATCGAATGGCTGGAAACCACCCTTCTGGGGCAGGATCTGCCCCTGGTGGTGATCAGCCACGACCGCACCTTCCTGGATCGGATCTGCAACCAAATTGTCGAGACGGAACGGGGGGTCTCCCGTCACTATCTGGGGAACTACAGCCAGCACCTGGAGCAGAAGGCCCAGGAGAGCTCAGCCCAACAGGCGGCCTTTGAGAGGCAGCAGAAGGAGTTGGCCACCCAGCAGGCCTACATCGACCGTTTCCGGGCCAGTGCCACTCGCAGCACCCAGGCCAAAAGTCGGGAAAAGCTCTTGGAGAAAGTGGAACGGGTGGAGGCTCCCACGGAGGAGATCGGCGGGCCCCGTTTCCGCTTTCCCCCCGCACCTCGCTCGGGGCGGCAGGTGGCCAACTTTGCCAATCTCACCCACGCCTATGGGGATCGCATCTTGTTTCTCGGGGCCAACCTGGAGGTGGAGCGGGGGGACCACATTGCCCTGGTGGGCCCGAACGGGGCCGGCAAATCCACCCTGCTGCGCCTCCTGATGGGTCTGGAGACTCCCCTGGAGGGCAAGGCCAGCCTGGGGGATTACAACGTGATTCCCGCCTACTTCGAGCAAAACCAGGCCGAGGCCCTGGATCTGGAGAAGCAGGTGCTCGCCATGGTGTTTGAGGCCGTGCCGGATTGGAGTCAGAGCCAGGTGCGATCGT
>JBIIJA010000207.1:0-4658 GCA_044234195.1 Cyanobium sp.
CCAGGCACCCCGGTGATCTCCGTCTCAGGAGACGGAGGGTTTCTCTTCAGCGCCATGGAGCTGGAAACCGCCAAGCGCATCGGCTGCAGGTTCGTGCATCTGATTTGGAACAGCTGCTCCTACGACATGGTGTCGTTCCAGGAGCAGGCCCACTACGGTCGCACCGCCGGGGTGGAGCTGGGGGAGACCAACGTGTTGGCCTTTGCCGAGGCCTTTGGCTGCAAGGGGTATCGCATCAGCAGCGCCGACCAGTTGGCGCCTGTGCTGCGGGAGGCGCTGGCGCAGCCCGTGCCGGTGTTGATCGAGATTCCCATCGACTACTCTCAAAACCTCAAACTGATGCAGGACGTGCATCAGGACTTCATTCACTGAGCGACTCAAGACGATGGCGATCCAACCCGAGGCGTCCCATACGGTTCAGGTTCGGCTGGGGGAAGGGCTCTGGCAGGCCCTGCAGGAGCGCTGCGGACGCACCGGCGAAAGTCCCGATCACGTGATCCGCGCAGCCCTGGCCGAAGCCCTGGATCTGAACCACCACACCATCTATCAGGTGTCCACCTCCGGTGCCCTCGTGCAGGGGGTGTATCAGGGCTGTGTGCGGGTGGCCGACATCCTCCGCCATGGCGACTTCGGCCTGGGCACCTTTGATGGCCTTGATGGGGAGGGGATTCTGCTGGATGGCACGTGTTGGCAGGCCCGCGGCGATGGCTCGGTGCACCGGGCTCCGCCGGAGGCCCTTGCCCCCTTTTGGGTGGTCACCAGCTTTCGCTGCGACCAGCACCACAACCTGACGGCCATCCAAAGTTGGACAGATCTCACCACGCAACTGGATACCTACCGCCCCAGCAACAACGTGTTCACGGCCATCCGCATCCGGGGGGTGTTTGAGCGGATCAAGATCCGGGTGGCCTGCAAGGCGCCAGCAGGCACCGATCTGGTGACGGCCACCAGCCACCAGGCGGAATTCAGCTTTGAGGCCGTGTCGGGCACCCTGGTGGGCTTCTGGACCCCAGCCTTTGCCCGCACGATCAACGTGCCCGGCTACCACCTGCATCTGCTGAGTGACGACCACGCCCATGGCGGCCATGTGCTGGATCTGCAGGCGAGGGATCTCTCGGTGGAGCTGCACACGGAAGACCACCTGCAGCTGGCCCTGCCCGACACCCCTGGCTTTCTGGCGGCGGATTTGAGCGGCGATCCCAGTGCTTCCCTGGCGAAGGCTGAAGGGAATCACGCCTCCTGAGAGTCACCGCAGCCCACACGCCCTGCCGATCAGCAAGGGGTCAGCCGTCGAGGTAGGGGAGGGAGCAATGCTCGCCCCCACTGCTATTGCGCTGGAGGATTTGATCGAGGCTTTCGGTGTCTTGAATGATGTCCCAGCCCTTCTCTGAGAACGTATTTCGGTTGAAGACGCGCTCAGACAGCAAAGGGTTGGTGAGGGCTTGGGAGAAGGCGTCATTCGCCACCATCGTCGTCTGAAGCTCGCCCATTATGGCCAGGGGCGGATGCTCTTCGGCATACATGCCCACATACCACTCAACGTCGTCGACAGTCCTGTAAAGCGCGGCCAGCTTCTCTTGCACGAGGGGATCCTGGTTGATGTCTGCGAAGGAACGGGCCCGACGCAAGCCAAAGCAACTACGATATTCATTGTAGCTGCGCAACTTGAACCTGCGGGTGTAATCAATATTGAGCTGCTCAATATAAAATAGGAAATCAGCAGTATTGAAGAGAGCAATCTTGCCAGCCCTCTGCCTGGACATGGCCGCCAAATTTTTACCAAGGCCATGATCCGTAATCATGGCGTTGTTATACATATAGTCCGTAAGGCCCACGAGGCCTGCTGGCGTGTTGAATCGATCCGGCGTGAGGGCATGCCACCGATAGAGAAGATCAAATTCAATGGTCATCCAATTAGTACGATACCAGCTTTTATTGTAACCAACACTGGGATCGGCTTTTAAGTGAACACCTGAAATGTGCGCGATGTAGTCCTCCACCACAATTTTGATCAACACCACTATCAGCACATTGCGTGCGGTCTGGAAGAGGCGTTCATCATCCCAGTTGTAGGCAGCAGCCAGCACACCTGCAATGCGGTTGTGCTCCCGCAGAAACAGGGTGTTGAGCAAGGCATATCCCAGGGTGGAATTAGCCCGCTCCGTTCCCGTGGCAAACATCAGGGCTTGTCGCTGCTCTGCCTGTTCGGGGGTGAGCTGGAGCGGCATCCTGGTTTCTTTTGGCCCCAAAACAGTGAGCCGGGAAAATTCGGGTTTCAGTGCGCCATTTTCAAAGACATAGGGAGGAAATTCTTCTTGATCGATCCATTGTGATTTGAGCCTGCCGCCTTGCTTGGCACGCAGTTGGTCGGTGATGTCGTCCTTCAGGCCGTAGATTTGACAGAGATCGATCTCATGGTTCGAGGTATTGCGCCGGGGATCGGCTGCATTCGTGCGCAGAAAACCATCGGTGAACCACTGAGCAAAAGCGGTGAACATGGTGCTGCTCCGCTGGCAGGGGATCATGCCGCCGGCTGGGCGACGAAACAATTCCCCGACTTGCTTGAGATCGACGGTGGCTAAAGCATCGACATAGGCCTGGTCTGCATTTGGCAGGTGGCGACCGGTGTAGCTGCGATCGGTCAGCGATGTCCAACTGGTGTAATCAGAAGCCAGGCTGAAAGGATGCGGACGCGGAGCTGTTCGGCTGGCCAGGCGATCGAGGACAAAGGCATTGATGGCTGGATTCTGAACAGCAATATTTTCCAGATCATTGATGGCTTCCGGGAAACGCGAGTTGATGAGATCAATCAGATGGTCGAACACGAAAACCGCCCTCTGTGATGAAGTTTGCTTGCAAAGCAGACAGATGACCTGCCACTATTGTTACTAGGATTGATGGAGTATTATTTGGGCATGTTGATGCAACTCAGACACAATTTGTATCGGAACGCTCTCGTCCAGGAGCGGCAACCCGATCCGCGATCGCGCAGAACAAGGGACCATCTGCGCAGGTCTTGGCTTCAGATCCCTGAAGAGCAATGAAAATCCACGCCTACAAGGTGGTGCCACTGCAGGAAGACACCCAACCCTTTGAGAAAGCTTTGGCGGCCCTGGCAAAGCAGCAATTGCCCGAACGCCTCTACCGCCAGCGGGGATTGAAGCTGCGATTGGAGGATTATGGCAAGCGGGAGGGATTGGTGGAGCTGAATTTTGTCACATTCCGAATGGGCAGTGCCCCGGTGCGGGTGGCGGATGATCGGCCCGTGGTGGAGATCGCCATCGCGGAGGATGAATCCTTCGGGGAGGAGACGGCCTGCCTCTACGACCCGGCGACACGCTTCCTCTTGATGCAATACAACCACTACGGCCCCAGGGCCAGCGCCATTCGGGAGTCGATGGCCTACGAGGAGGATGGGGTGGCCCATGGCTACGATTTCGCCCCGAAACTCTCCCCCGCGAGCGAGCAGAGAATTCGCAACCTGGGAGTGGTGAGCCGGGTGGAGGTCACCTTCTCCATCCCCGATCTTGTCAATGCACCGCCCCATCTCTCTGTGGATTCGGCGATTGAGCTGGCCCGTGCCAACGGTGCCCAGCGCTTGGAGGTGGCGATTGCCAGCCGGGGTGGCTTGCTGATCGGGCCCATCACCGATTGGCTGGCCAAGCTCCATCGCCTCAGCGGCCGAGAGGATTCGGCCATCCAGAAATTGGCGGTGCGGGCCTCAGAGGGAGAGGAAGGGCCGCGAGAAACGATCGACCTGTTGGCCGATCGGCTGTGCATGGACCGGCCCCTGCCCCCGCCCGCGGGACGCCGCGTGCCCCTGGAGGCCCGGCTGGCCGCCCTGCACCTGGCCCACCAGGAGTGGCAGGCGGCGGGCCATTTCCGCTAACCCCCATCCCAGCGAGGAGCATGTCATGGAATGGTTCAAAGTGATGGCAGAGCGCTGGCTGCCCTATGCCGTCGCTGCGGTGGTGTGGGCCTGGGCGGTGAAGCAGCCGCTGCCACTCCCCTCGAAGTTTTTGACCGACATCATCGGCACATCGGCAACGATGGCCTCGGTGTTCATGGGCTTCATGGCCACCAGCATGAGCATTCTGATCACCTATCGCGGCTCGAGGATGGCTCGCCAACTCAGAGCATCGGGCGCCTTGCACACCCTGGTGACCTACCTGCGGGAGGCATTGGTGTGGATCATGTTGTGGTTGCTCTCCTGCTTCCTGCTCTATTTCCAGCAAACCCCACCACTGCAGACCATCTGGGCCGTGCTGGCCACCCTGTCGCTGCTGTGTTTTTTGCGGGTGGTGTTTTTGTTGAGCCGGTTGATCTTGTCTTAGCTGATCTTGCCTGAGCTGATCTTGCCTGAGCTGTTCTTGCCTTGGCTGATCTTGCCTGCATGGTGGCAGCGACCAGTCCGGGCCCCGTCAGGCTCCAGCAAACGTCAACGGAGCAAACCCTCCGGCGAGGGGCGAAACGCCTGCCTGTCGTACCCGTTGCGCTCCAGGATGGCCTGGATCGTGGTCCAGGAGGTGGGCTCCAGTGACGGGGTTCGGGCCAGGATCCAGCCGAAACGGCGACGGGGCTCCCCCACACTCGCCCAGCGATAGTCAAGGTCCAAGCCAATGATCCAGTAGTCGCCCCAGAAGGGTCGCCAGCCCAAC
>JBIIJA010000208.1:0-4653 GCA_044234195.1 Cyanobium sp.
CGGGCTGGCTTTCGATGGAAACGGGTTCACGGCTTATGCGATCAAGTCCTCGCAAACCAGGGGTATAGGAAGATCCAGTGGATCTGCCCAATGAGAACCGATTGAACAAATTCAACACTGGCTGCACCGCCGCCAGCTCGCGGTTGGCCGTGCTATTGGCGATGGAAATGTCCAGCAGGATTTGATCCAACTCCTCCCGGAAGGCGTAGGCGGCCACGATGCTTTCCTGCAAGGAGGGGATCCAGGTGCCCACCACCCGGGCGGGATCCTTGGCCGTGGGGGTGACGTTTTGGGGCAGATCCAGCAGGGCCGCCAGATTTCGGCGGGCGATGGCCTGACCAGGGGAGTTCGTCAGAGCTCCGGCCCGAAGGCCGTAGAGAGCCTCGGTGAGGAGCTGCTGGTCGCGTGCGAGCTGGGTTTGGGCTTCGAGCACCTCCAGCTTGGTGGCCACCCCCGCCTGGAAGCGGGCCTGGGCATCCCGCAGGCTCACCAAGGAGGCCCGCACCGATTCCTGGCCGATGCGCACCTGCTCATCGGCGTTTTGCAAATCGAAATAGGCCTGGGCCACCTGCAACCGCAGCTCTCTAAGACCAATCAGATAGGAATTTTTGGCTTTTTCGTAGCCATCGCGGGCAGCGGCGATCGACGGCACCCTCCGGGGATCGATCAGGGCCCAGGTGGCCTGGAGGGAGGCGTCCATCGCTGTGAGGGTTTGCACCCGGAAGCCGTTACCACCATTTGCTGGGAGCGTTGTGACGGAGGGGCGATCAAACCGCTGGGAGCTCGTCGTTACCGGAAAGCTGTTGGCGTTGAGGCTGAGGGAGGGATACCAGCGGGCAATCTCCGCCCGCAGGGCCGATTGGGCCTGCTCCACTTGGCTGGAGAGGGCCTTGAGGTCGGGGCTGTTCACCTCCGCGATCGTTTCCGACTCATTCAGGCTCAAGGGCCGCAACTCTTGGATGCGCACCTGCTGGGGCTGGTTGGGCAGGGCCAAGGGGGCCGGAGCCACCAGATCCCGTTGCTCGCTCGGAAGACGCTTGGAGGCCGGCGGCAGCACCTTGGGATTGGAGCGGGGACGGGGGCCCAACACCTTCGGGGCCAGGGGCAGCACCTGGCGCGGCAACAGAGGAAGGGAAGGGGACGCTTCCGATGGGGCCGGGGCAAACGCCGGGGCGGTGGATGGGGCCGGGGCGTAGGTGGACCTTGGCGGAGGAGCCTGGGCGCCCGTTTGGGTGGGCCCCGGGGCAGCCGTTTGGGCTGGGGCAGGGGTGGGTCCTGGCGCAGGAGCAGAGGTGGGGGCTGTCCCTGGAACGGCTCCAGCCGGGGGCCACAGGACGGTGCCACCGGGCGGGGTTTGAAGGAACGGTGAGGGGGCCCCGCCCGCAGGGGGTGCCTGGGCTGTCGTGGGGGAAGGCCCAGCCGCGGCCACTCCACCGCCAAGACCAGTAGAGGCAAAGAGGAGCGCTGTACAAACGAACTGGGAGCGCCCCACGGGCCACGCAGCAAACCGCTGGAGCTTAGGCACCCTCGCCGGACGTGCCGCTGCAGACAGCCACCAGATCGTCCGCCCCTTGGATCAAGCGAATGGGCACGGGCAGTTGCTCGGCCACCTCCTCCAGGGTCGTGTCATCCAAAAACACAGGCTCCCCCTGCCTCAGGAGCACCGTGGGCAGCAACAGCTCCTCCCCAAGATCGGCCCCGGCCAGCCCCTGCAGCAGATCTGCACCGGTGAGCAACCCCGTCACCACCAGCTCCTGCCCCCAATAGGGGCTGGGTAGACCATGGAGCAGGAGCTCCAGCCCTTCGATCCCATTGAGGCGATCCACCACCGGCTGTAGGGCCTGGGCCACCAGGCGGCCCACCACCCAACTCAATCGCCGCGGCCTGGCCAACGCGCGGGGCAGCGCCACCGTGGCCCGATCCAGCTCCTCCAGAAAGGCTCGGATGCTGCCCACCCCGTTTTCCTGCTGGGGCAAATCCTCATAGGCGGGCCGGGGCGGCAGGGGGAGGCCGGCCAGCAAATACCACTCATCAGAGAGCCAGGCAAAGCGGCTGCCCACCTTCTGCAGAAAGTCCTCCTGCAGGGGCTCCACCTGGCGGATCACCTCCCTGGCACAGCTGGGATCCACCGGCCGCAGGGAATCCCCCGGGGGGCGGAAGCGGGTGAGGCCCACCGGCACCACCGCCGTGGAGAGAACCGCCGGCCAATCCCCCCCCGCGAAGCTGGCCAACTCGGCCAAGGTGCGGCCCAGGGCCTCGCCATCGTTGAGCCCGGGGCAGACCACCACCTGGGCATGCACCTGCAGGCGCCGCTGGGCAAACCACTGGAGTTGCTCCATGAGCAGGGCTCCCCGGGGGTTCACCAACAGACGGCTGCGCAGCTCGGGATCGGTGGCATGCACCGACACATACAGAGGGGAGAGCCGCTGCTGCTCGATCCGCTGCCAATCGGCCGCGCTGAGGTTGGTGAGGGTGAGATAGGAGCCGTAGAGAAAGCTCAGCCGAAAGTCATCGTCCTTGAGATAGAGCGTGCGCCGGTGGCCCGGGGGTTGCTGATCGATGAAGCAAAAGGGGCAGTGGTTGTTGCACTGCTTCAAGCCATCAAAAAGGGCCTCACGAAACACCAAGCCCAGGCCGTCGTCGGCCTCCTTCTCCAGCTCCACCAGGTGTGGGTGGCCCTGGGCATCCTCCACCTCCAGGGTGAGCTCCTCCTCGCCGCAGAGAATCTGCCAATCGATCAGGTCGCGCGGGCGGATGCCATTGATGCTGAGCACCCGATCCCCGCTTTGAAATCCCAACTCCTCCCCGATGGATCCTGGCTCCACCGCCACCACCTCGGCGGGTTGGGGCAGGCGCGGAGCCTCCCCCACCTGGGAACTTTGGAGGGGAATGCCTGCCGGCGACTCAATCCACACGCCCTTCAACCCAGAAGCGGAGCCCCTTCAGTTTGATGGCTCAGATGGCTTGGCGGAAAAAGAGCAGGATCACCAGACCAAACAGGAGCCGGTAGGCCACAAACACCCAGGTGCCGTGGTTTTGCAGATAGCGGAGCAACCAAGCAATGGCTAGCCAGGACACCACAGCCGCCGACAAAATGCCCACCAGCATTGGCAGGGGGCCCCCATTGGCGGGAGCCTCCAGGGCCCCTTTCAGCTCCACCAGCCCCGCCAAGGTGATGGCGGGAATGCCCAAGAGAAACGAGAAGCGGGCTGCAGCCGCCCGCTGCCAGCCATCAAACAGGGAGGCCGTGAGGGTGCTGCCAGAGCGGGACACCCCAGGCACCAGGGCCAGGGCCTGGGCCAATCCCACCAGCACACCATCACGGGGAAGCACCTGGGCCAGGGTGCGGCGTCGCCCCCCCACCACCTCGGCGAGGGCCAGCAAGAGGGCCATCACAATGGACACCACCCCGATGGAGGTCATGCTGCGCAGGGGTGAAGCGTCGTAGTCGGGAACGAACTTTTTCAGCAGCAGTCCGGCGACCAAAATGGGGATGGTGCCCAGGGCAATGGCCACCCCAAGCCGGGCCTGGGGCTCGCTCCACTGGCCATAGCGAAAGGCACGGGTGATGCCGCGCACCACCTCAGCCAAATCCTCTCGGAAATAGGCCAACACAGCAGCGATGCTGCCGAGTTGAATCACAGCCGTGACGGCCACTCCAGGATCACCCCAGCCCAACAGAACGGGCACCACCTTGAGATGGGCCGTGCTGCTGATGGGGAGAAACTCCGTGAGTCCCTGCACCACCCCCAGCACCAAGGCATGCCAACAAGACTCCAGCAACGACAGGGGCTGGGCTGGAGCGGCGAGGGACATACAAAGTGCAGTAGGGGCTGGGACCGGCCCGGGGGCCTGAACGGAGCGACCTTATGTCCGGGCCGCCCGCGTGCCAAGGCGGACACCCTTTAAGGTTGGTCATCTTTGTTCACAGTCGCAGTGATCGGGCTCCCACCGAGCAGCCTTCCAGCCCACTCCCTGCCGGCCCAGCCCGCTGAAACGTTCGCCCTGGTGGTTCCCAAAGGCCTGGGCCTGCCAGCCGTGGCGGCTTTTCTCACCCTGGGCCCTGTGTTCCTGCAGGCCCCTTTGGTGCGGCTGGCCCCCATGGCCTCCGCCGCGGCCACGGTGCCGTTGTTGCTGTTGGCTCTGGCGTTGGCCACCCACCGGGATCCCGCCCGTCAGCGCCTGGGCATGCTGTTTGTGGGGTTTGTCGGAAGCTGGCTGGGGGGATCCCTGTTTTGGGGATGGTTCCGCGACTACCCCGTGTGGCATCTCCCCATCGAGGGCTTCGCCCTGCCCCTGGCCCTCGGAGGCCTCCAAACCCGCTGGCGGATGGGGGCGTGGTTTTATCTGGCCTCCCTGCTTGGCACCGCCGTCACCGATGGCCTGATCGCCGCCACCGGCTTGATGCCCCTTTGGCCCCAAGTGCTGCAAGCCGCCCCAGCAGCGGCGACGGTCCTGATGCAACACGCCGCCGAAAGCCTCCTCCATCCCGGGCCGCTCGTGGCCCTGGCCCTGGCGAGCTGGTGGATCCTGCAGCTTTCACGTCTCCTGTGGACGGGGGATCAGGCCAGGCAGGTGGCTGCAGCGGCCCTGGCCTCCACCCTTTTGGTGGACGGCCTCTTTTTTGGAGCCGCCCTGCTGGCTCCCAAGCTG
>JBIIJA010000092.1:0-7524 GCA_044234195.1 Cyanobium sp.
AGCGGCCTCTTGGATGGGGTCACCCTCGGCACACCAATCGCCATGGTGGTGCGCAACAAAGACCAGCGCCCCCAGGACTACCAAGACATGGCCGTGGCCTTCCGCCCCTCCCATGCCGATGCCACTTACCAAGCGAAATACGGCATTCAGGCCCGCAGCGGCGGCGGCCGGGCCTCCGCCCGGGAAACCATCGGACGCGTCGCCGCCGGAGCCATTGCCAAGCAGCTGCTCGCCAAGGCCCAAGGCACAGAAGTGCTGGCCTGGGTGCAGCGCATTCACACCATCGAAGCCCAGATCGATCCCCAGGCGGTGCGCTTGGAGGCGATCGAAAGCAACATCGTCCGGTGCCCCGATGGCGCTGCGGCGGAGCGGATGGTGGAGCGGATTGAAGCGATTGGTCGAGAGGGAGATTCCTGCGGTGGCGTGATCATGTGTGTGGTGCGCAACCCCCCGGTCGGTCTGGGAATGCCGGTGTTCGACAAGCTTGAGGCCGACCTAGCCAAAGCCGTGATGTCCCTACCGGCCACCAAGGGCTTTGAGATCGGCTCCGGCTTTGAGGGCACCTTGCTCAAGGGAAGCGAGCACAACGATGCCTTTCTGCCCAGCGAAGGCGGCCAACTGCGCACGGCGACAAACAATTCCGGCGGCATCCAAGGCGGCATTAGCAACGGCGAGGAGATCGTGATCCGGGTGGCTTTCAAGCCCACAGCCACGATCCGCAAACCTCAGCAGACAATCAATGCCCAAGGGGAGGCGACCACCCTCGAGGCCAAAGGTCGCCACGATCCCTGTGTGCTCCCACGGGCCGTGCCCATGGTGGAGGCGATGGTCGCCCTGGTGTTGGCAGACCATCTCCTGCGCCAAAAGGGGCAATGCAGCCTCTGGTAACGCCTAACTCATCTAACTCATCACTGAATCCGGACTGCTGATCCCGTTGGAGGGGCTGGCTGGGGTGGTGGCCACCAGGGTGGCGGGAGTGGCCAACGGGGGGCTGACCAGACGACTGGCGGCTTTGGCCATGCGCTTCGCCACGGAAGAGCGGGCGGATCGGGGGGACGATGAAGCGGCTTTGCGACTTGGGGCTTTGGTCGCAGAGGCTTTCGCCGACGTGGCGCTCGTTGGCGCAGTCGCGGATCGGCTACGGCTGCTACGCGTGGACGACGTTGCTTTCGCCTTCACTCCTGTCGATGCCTTGGCCTTTGGCTTGGGCTTGCTCACTGGCTTGGCCTTTGCGCTAGCCCGACTCGTGCGCGCCTTCGGAGCGGTGATGGGGGGCTCAAGGGCATCTCCGGCGACCAGTGTGGCTGAGGCGGCTGCTGAGCGACGTCGCGCCGCTGAAGGAGCGGCCGCTTTCCTTCCGGCGGCTGGACGGGCCTTACGCGTGGTCGTGGGCGCAGGAGCCTTGGTGGAACGCGTCCGATGACTGAGGACAAGAGCCCACTCCTCATCACTCAGGTTGGAGGGTTTGGAGCCATGGGCCTGGGCGACCTTCGCTGCCCGCTCAATGTCAGCGATGAGATTTTGCCAGGAGGTGGCAAAGCGCTTATCGGATTGGGATTTGGCACCGCTTTCGAGCAGTGTTGCCACAACACCCTCGGCGGTGACCTTTTTGCGCCGACGGTTGAAGATCTCCTTTTGAAGCTGGGCGATCAAGGCATCCGCCTTGTCGCTGATCGTGATGGTGAGTTGAGACATGGGCGAAGCACATCTCTTTTATGAGTAGCACTGAAGACCTAACCCCGCAAGGCAAGCTCCTCCAGCAAAGCTCGCAGAGGAGTCAAATCGATCGCTCCCTTGGCGATCACCCGTTCAACCCCGAGCCAGCGGGAGCCCACCGCCACCGCATCCACACCTGAGGCAAGCCAATGGCTTACCTCTTCCAAGGAAATGCCACCAGCGGCGATGCAAAACGGGAGCGCGCCTCCCAAAGGATCCCGGAGGCGGCTCCAGTAGCCAGGTCCAAGGGTTGCCGCCGGAAAAAGCTTCACCAGGCCTGGGCCCCAATGGCAGGCGGCCTGCACTTCCGAAGGGGTCATCACCCCAGGCACAAGGAGAAAACCTGCCGCCGCCGCCGCCTCTTGCAACCCCCTCTCCAAGATGGGCGACACCCCGTAGGCAAAGCCAGCCTCAAGAACGACTTGAAGGGAGTCGAGGCTCACGATCGAGGCCGCTCCAAGGCGCATCTTTGGGAAGGTTTTCATTAACTGACGGCATTGAGGACCCCAGTCGGCGGTTGGCAGGGATGCGATTTCGACATGAACAAGGCCCAAGGCCTGCAACTCCTCCAGCACTGGAGCGAGTTGCAAGGGTGCCTCGGGCCGGAACACCAACAGCAGGGGTTGTCGCCTGAGTGAGGCGATCAGCTCCTCGCCATTAGAGGTAGGAGGCCACCTGGACGTCACGAGAGATCAGAAGCTCTTGAAGCTCCTCAGCATCGACGGTCTCCTTCTCGACGAGCATGTCGGCCAACTCATCGAGCACGGTGCGGTTGGTCGTGAGCACGCCCTTCGCCCGTTTGTAGGCCTCATCCACCAGGAGCGACACCTCTTCATCGATCGCGGCGGCGGTGTCTTCGGAGAAATCGCGCTCAGCGGCGATGTCCCTGCCGAGGAACATTCCACCCTGAGAGCGGCCCAGGGCAACTGGGCCGAGACGATCACTCATGCCGAAACGGGTCACCATCTGGCGGGCCACCCGAGCCACCTGCTGGAGGTCGTTGGAGGCTCCTGTGGTGACCTCGTCATCCCCATAAACGATCTCCTCAGCCACTCGTCCCCCCAGCGCCACCGCCATCTGGTTTTGCAGATAGGCGCGGGAGTAGAGGCCAGATTCCATGCGCTCCTCGCTGGGGGTGAAGAAGGTGAGACCTCCAGCCTGGCCGCGAGGAATGATGGAGATCTTCTGCACCGGGTCGTAGTCGGGCATCAGTGCACCCACCAGGGCATGGCCTGCCTCGTGATACGCCACTAGCCGCTTGCGTTTCTCACTCATCACCCGGTCCTTCTTCTCGGGGCCAGCCATCACCCGCTCAATGGCATCGTTCACCTCGTCCATGGAGATCTCACTGAGTTCCCTCCGGGCCGCCAGGATCGCCGCCTCATTGAGCAGGTTGGCCAGATCGGCCCCGGTGAAGCCGGGGGTGCGGCGGGCCACCTTGTCGAGATCGACATCCTTGGCGAGGGTTTTGCCGCGGGCGTGCACCCCGAGGATCTGCAGACGGCCCGCGTAGTCGGGACGATCGACCACCACCTGCCGGTCGAAACGACCGGGGCGCATCAGGGCAGCATCCAGAACATCTGGGCGGTTGGTGGCGGCCACGATGATGATTCCCGTGTTGCCCTCAAACCCATCCATCTCGGTGAGGAGCTGGTTGAGGGTTTGCTCACGCTCGTCATTGCCTCCTCCCAAGCCAGCCCCACGCTGGCGCCCCACGGCGTCGATCTCATCAATGAAGACGATGCAAGGGGCATTTTTCTTGGCCTGTTCAAACAGATCTCTCACCCGGCTCGCACCCACGCCCACAAACATCTCGACAAATTCCGAGCCGGAGATGGAGAAAAAGGGCACTCCAGCTTCGCCAGCCACCGCCTTGGCCAGAAGGGTCTTGCCCGTGCCAGGGGGGCCCACCAGCAGCACACCTTTGGGGATCTTGGCGCCCACCGCCGTGAAGCGATCGGGATTTTTCAGAAAGTCGACCACCTCCGTGAGCTCGAGTTTCGCCCCCTCGATCCCGGCCACATCCCCGAACGTCACCTGGGTTTGGGGTTCCATCTGCACCCTGGCCTTGCTCTTGCCGAAGTTCATGGCGGGATTGCCCCCACCGGACTGAGCACGTCGGAGCAGGAAAAACAATCCGCCCAGGAGAAGCAGCGGGAAGAGCAAACTACCCACGGCTTGCTGCCAAGGAGCGGGCTCACTGCTGGGCTGCACGGCGATATCGACGTTGTGATCCGTCAGCAGCTTGAGCAGGTCTTTGTCGGGGGCCAGGTTGACCACGGCCCGTTGGCCGTCGTTCTGCACCACCTGAGCGGTTCCCCGATCCGGGGAAATGAGCACGCGAGAGACCTCGTTGTCCTGCACCGCCTCAATGAAATCGCTGTAGCGAAGCGTCCGTGGGGCCCGGGCAGGGTCGGGCCGATCCAGGAACGCCGTGCCAAGGGCGATGAACACGATCACCAGGAGGGCGTAGAGCCCTGCGTTCCGCCACCGTTTCTTCAAGGATCCGCCTCCCGACGAATGAATTAAGGAGTTAAGGAATGTTAACCATGGATGGTCAGGTCGCAGCCCGAAGCACCTCCACCACGCTTCGGAAGGCAAACCACTCCGGGATCTCTTCCCCTCCCCGCAGCATCCTCCGGAACTGGGTGCCGCTGAGCGTCTTCACGTGCAGCCCCCTGGCCTGGGCGTGCTCCGCAGTGACGTAGCCCTCCTCCTCTGTGTAGACCAGATTGAGGGAGGGCACCGTTTCCATCCCTAGCTCGCTGGCCTGGTCGCGGGCGAAATCCTGGGCGGCGTAGGGGCCATAAAAATCTTCGCCACTGAGGGAGGATTTGCAACCCGCCATGTCGCGGCCAATGATGAAGTGGCTGCAGCCGTAATTCTTGCGAATGATCATGTGCTGCAGGGCTTCCCGGGGGCCTGCCATATGCATGGAATAAGGCAAGTAGGCCCAGCGGATGCGCGGATCGGCCACTTCTTCCGCAAGGCGCTCATACGTGTGAAAACGCACCTCACCGGTGATGTCATCGTCCTGGGTGGGGCCGCAGGTGGGGTGTACCAGCACCACCGCTCCCACTCCCACGTTGGGGGCCTGCAGTGCCCTTGTGAAGAGCTCGTAGTGGGCCCGATGGATGGGGTTGCGGCACTGAAACGCCACCACATCCGCCCCTGGCGGCAAGGTCTCCCGTACCTGGGCGGGGGTGCGGCATGGAAACACCCGCCTGGGCAGCTCGAGCCCCTGGAGGCGACCGCCCAGATAGAAGCGCCCCCGCTCGCAGGCGATCATGCGCACGGCTGGGTGCTCCAGGGAGGTGGTGCCATAACACCCCAGGGCTTCCTTCACCTTGTCGGGTTCCCAACGGCTCTCCACAGTGAACACCGCCAGCTCCTGTCCCCTGTAAGTGAGCAGGAGGCGTTGGCCCACGCTGATGGAAGGATCATCCGTATCGAGCACGATCGGCAAACCAAACAGCAGACCACTGCTGGTGCGATAGCTGCTCACGACGGCGTCGTAATCCTCCTGGTGCATGAAGCCCCGCAGAGGAGAAAAGCCCCCCACCACCAACAGCTCCACATCGCAGGCGTTGCGGTCGCTGCACTCCAGGCGACGATCCACGGAGGCCTTGGCTTCGGCCTGCTCCTGGGGCCCGAGCATCAAATTCACCAGAGAGCCACCGTGGGGCGGAATGTGGGCGGCGCGGGTGACGGCACCACTGGGGGCAACAGACATGGAACCCACTACACAGAAGGCGATTCTCCCAGATGGCCTGAAGCGAGGCGACCAAAAAAAAGGGGGTCTTGCGACCCCTCCAGACGTGTGGGTTGAGTGGCGGGAAAGGCTCCCATGGAGCCTTAAGCCTTCTCCAGGCGGCCGTAAAGCTCGCCGGTGATCTTCACATCCACCGCTGGCTTGGTGCCCATATCGGTATCGGAGGGCTGAATGGCCGTGAAGACCCCAGCAAATTCACCGGTATCAGCATCCACCTTGGTGATGGAGAAGTTCATCGTGCCCGTGCCATCCACATAGCGCTTGATGGTTTCGCTGCTGAATTCATCCCCAGCGGGCACCAGGCCCATCGCACTGCTGTAACCCGTGGTGAGACCTCGGCCCTTGGGATCCAGGAAGTTGCTCGTGCGGTAGCTCGGTGCCCGATAGGGACCCGTCAGATCGGTGCTCGTGGAGAAGGTGTCACCCAGACCGGTGGCCACCAGCTCCTTGCTGGAGAAGGTGAAGGGCACCTCTTCGCCTCCAGGGAGCAACACAGTGATCGGCTGGAAATCGATCCCCCCCAGCTCTGTGAAGGTGAGCTTGTTGCCCTCCAGCTTCAGATCGCCAAACACCTGATCCAGGCTTGAGGTGTAACGCGTGAGGATTTTCCCCGCTACAAACTGCGCTTCTTGACGCTTGTTGGCAGGTTCACCCTTCACAAACACTTCGGAGGGATGGAGGCAGATCTCCTTCAGCCGATAGGTTGCGGAGGCGTCGAGGGGGATGGTCCCCCGAGCGGTATCTGGAAGGGTGGGGCAATCGTTGGCCCGCCCTGTGTTGACAATTTGGTCGTAGGTGAGGCTGCCCCGATCAACAGCCCTGGCTCCACCGCTGCAAGCGGTGACCAGAGTGAGGCAGAACGCCAGCACAATGGCCAGCAAGGGACGAAAACGCATGGAGAATGGCCGCAGGAACGGTTCGGAACTGGGCTTCTGGCGGATCCTACCGGTCGCCAACCCCCGACCCTGATAGATTGGCACTCTCTCTCAACAACCTGTAGGAGCCTTCGCCCGAAGGTCTACCGCCGCCAGGCCCGATAACACCCAATGTCGATAGCTCGGTCTTCCTCAGACCCTCCCGCACTCCAAGCAGAGCTCGCCCCCCTTCTCGAAGCCATCAACAGAATCGCCGCCAACCATTCTGAAGATCCCCTAGCCCTGCTTTCTCTCCTTCGCCAAGTGGAACACCTTCATCGTTCCATCCAAGATGGGGCTTTTCGATCCAGCCTTCCTTCCGAACGCAGCTCCCTGTTTCGCCTGCTTCAAGACATGGAGCTCAGCGGCGGATGGCCCTACATCCCAAGGTTGCAACTGAGAACGTTTCTCGATCTTCTGCAACAAGACAACCTGGTGCAACCAGACAACTTGAGCCACCAGGGCGACTCCATCGCCGAGGAAGCCCAAGCCGCCTGAGGCAGTCACACCCTTGACGGGCTCCGTCAGTCCTCATCGAAGGCTTCTTGATCCACCAGGTGCACATAGGGCTGAGCGAGCTCTGGGCGGTGGATGGCCAGAGCCCGAAGCAGATGCCAATCCTCAAGGCTGGCGAAGGGAGTGGGGTAATCGTCCTCCTCCAGACGCTTCGCCAGTTCAGCGATGGCAGTTTCGTCGAAAGCCTCGAGCTTGTCTTGGGAGATCGGGGGAATGGACACGTTGAGGGGGTGGGTCACGGGGGATAATTGCCGTCGAGGGGAATTAGCTCAGCTGGTAGAGCGCTGCGATCGCACCGCAGAGGTCAGGGGTTCGAGTCCCCTATTCTCCATGGGTTGACCTGGCTTCGAGCATCCCAAATCACCACCGAGCCTCTTTTCCGGTGAGGATCAGAACAGCGTATGGTGGAAATCCCACCCTGTGTCGGGCAGGTGATGGGGTAAATAAGGGGTTGTCCCCCGACACAAGCGATGTCGCAGTCCAAACGCGAGCAGGTGGTGAGTCACCTCCGCTACATCCGCCAGGAGCTTCGTGAGATGCATCAAGGCGTGATTGAAGATGGGCTGCTCCCTGAGGCTGGAGAGCTCAGGGGGGTGATGGCTCAGA
>JBIIJA010000061.1:0-8969 GCA_044234195.1 Cyanobium sp.
CCCTCCTGGAGTTGCTCGAAGGCAAGACACCACGCAAAAAAGAAGGGGAATTGTGACGCAACCCATCCAGGGCTGGCTGCGGCGGATCGGGAGGGGACGATCCCCGTGGCGGCTCCTCCCCCTTGCCTTCCGTTGTCTTGACTGGTTTCCTTCCGCTGTCCCCATCACCTGCCCGGGCACAGGCCTCGGGCTTTTTTATTGGGATCCCCTATGGGTGGGGTGAAAGGGCTGCCACACCACCAGAAATGGTGTAGATATGGGTGAGCAGGGTTCCGGGTCGGGTGATGGGGATCACCACCGGCGCTCCCAGCCCACCGAAGGTTCGGTGGGCTGGTGAGGAATCGGCCAGTGGCGGCCCTGCCCCTCTTTCCAGCCTTCTGCTTTCTCCCTAGGCTCGGCCGCGACGGCGAGCGCGTGAGGACCTGTTGGGCTATCAGCAAACCCGGTTTCAGACCAGCATCGCCGAGTCTGGATCCCGTCTTCAAAACTGGGCCATCAACCCCTGGCGCAAGCTCTCGCTTTTTCTTTTGACCCTGCTGATCAGTTTCGTGATCGGTGTGGGCTTAGGCACCATTTCTGGAGCGCTCGACCAGATGGACCTGGTGGCCGCCATCCTTTGCGTCCTCATCTTGGAATTCAGCGTCCGCTCTCGCAGGGCCCTGCGACAGGGAGAAAGAGACCGACTGGTGTTGCGCCTGATGGACATGGCCAGGATGGGCCTGTTGTATGGATTGCTCTTGGAGGGATTCAAGCTTCTCTGAGGGCAACCTCCTCCGGCATGGCCGCAGCGAGCAAGTAGAGCAGCGCCATGCGGATGGGGATGCCATTGCGCACCTGTTCATCCACCAGGCTGGTGCGTGGATCGTCCAGCAGTTCACCGGCCATCTCCACCCCCCGGTTCACCGGCCCCGGATGCAGCACGGGCACGGGCCGGCCGCAAAGGGCCAGCACCTGGTGGCTGAGGCCGTAGCGACGGTGATAACTCTCCAAGCTGGTGAGCAGGTGTTGACGCATCCTTTCCTTCTGGAGGCGCAGAGTCATCACCGCATCGGCCCCTGGGAGGGCTTCCTCCAGCTCCCTCACCACGCTCACCTTTCCGCGACTCGCCACGGGATCCACCTCCTGGCCAGGGGGTGGGGCGGAGGTGAACTGGGAGAAGCTCATCGGCAGGAGGGTGGGAGGGCCACAAAGGACAACCGAGGCACCACAGGCGGTGAGGGCCCAAAGATTGGATCGAGCGACCCGCGAATGGAGCACATCGCCCACAATCACGATGCGCCTCCCTTTGAGGGCCTCAGGAGAAGGCTTCTCGGGATCGAAGTGCCGGGCCAGGGTGAACACATCCAGCAGGGCCTGGCTGGGATGGCTGTGGAGGCCGTCACCAGCGTTGAGCACGGCCACCCCGGCACCGAGGGATTCCAGATCGCGGGCCAGCTTCTGGGGCACGCCTGCACAGCCGTGCCGCACCACGAGCACGTTGCTCCCCATGGCCACATAGGTGCGCGCTGTGTCCAGGAGACTTTCCCCCTTGCTGAGGGAGCTGGAGGCAGGGGAAAAGGTCTGCACATCCGCAGAGAGCCTGCGGGCCGCCAGCTCAAAGCTGCTGCGGGTGCGGGTGCTCGGCTCGAAAAACAGGGTGGTCACCATGCGGCCCTGGAGCGCCGGCAGCTTGCGGGCTCCCACCACGGGCAGAGCACGAAACCGCTGGGCCAGCTCCAACACGGTGGCGTAATCCTCCACCGAGAAGGAAGCCAGATCCAACACATGGGCATGGCTCCAGGGCGTCATGGGAGCCATCCCACTTCAGGCTGCCAGGCCAGCGCTTTGGGGGGCTGAGCATCCCCTCGGGCACGGCGGCTCACGCTTCGGCTTGGCCAGAGATACCAGCGCCAGTGAAGATCCTGGCCCTGACTGATCCCGATGCGGATGGTTGCACGCACCAACTGGCGACCCTCCTGAAGCCATTGTTCCATCCGATCCTGAAGCCTGGCGGGCCGGGGGGCCAGCCAGAGCCCCTCCTCCGGTCGCGCCGGGATTCCATCATGGCTGCGATCCATGCCAAACCGCCGGGCCAGCAGAGCCGGCCCCGACGCCACCCGTTCAGGCTCCTGGGGCAAGGCCACAGCCCGCAGCAGCACCCCATTGGCCCAATCGCAGCGGTCCGTCACCACATTCACGCAGTGGTGAATGCCGTAGCTCACATACACATAGAAACGCCCAGGCTCCCCAAACAGGGTTTCGTTGCTGGGGGAGCGCCGGCGGTAGCCGTGGCAGGCGGGGTCGTCTTGGGAATACGCCTCCGTTTCCACAATCACGCCCCACAGCAGCTCGCCTGTGGGCTGGCGTTTCACCAGCAGGCAGCCGATGAGTTCGGGGGCGACGACCTCGGCAGGGCGGGCGAAGAAGGATGGGCGGAGTGCTGGGAGGGGCTGGCTGGCGATGAGAGTGGCCTGGGGAGATGGATGAACGAGCAGAGAAATAGCCATCGCAGACACAAGTCAGTCCAATCTATCGGCCTTGGCACCCCAGACAGACAGGAACTAAGCTGCTTCTACGCCGACAAGAGAGAGTCAATGGCTTGTCCTTATTGCGGGTCAAAGCAAACACGTTTTGACAGAAGTCTGGGAGGGAAGGAAGTATGTGCGAAATGCGGGTTTCCTTCTCTTCGATCTCGCGGCCCCTCAGGAAAGACCGGGTGGCCTTTTGCAATTTTTAAACACCGCAGCACACAGTTCAGAGAGGATGGCCAGCACTTCTTCTCAAAACCAGCGGGTGCAATAATTGTGCTGTCAGCAGTCGTCATTGGCTCAGCATTGCCGAATCTTTCGGTCCTTGACATGAAGAGTTTCATCGCCCTTGCCAATAACGATTTACCCCAGGGGATCCCCCGCAACACCTTTGGCGACCTGGTCACAGAACCAGTCTTTCAATCCATCATCAGGAATGGTGGTCAAATCATTTTGACAAGTAAACTTAATGACGAGAACGGCCGGATTGGCGATGCCGGCCTGGGAGAAGTTGCTGGACGGTGGGACCCTAAAACAGGGACGATGAAATTGAGGATCGGGAAATTCACCTATGAGCAGTATCTAGTTACACTTAGTCATGAAGGCCTGCACATGGCCCAGTCTTGCAAGGCCAATTTTCTCACGGCAAATCCATCCCCTATAGGTCTTGAAATCACAGAAAAAGGCATCTCGGAGCTAGAGCCCTACAGAATAACCAATCCCAACTACTACAACAGCCGAATAGAGAGAGAAGCCCACTCAAATGACAGCCAGGGCTCAAGCCAAATCGCACGCATCATTGACGAGCAATGCGGGAGCAAACCATGGATACCCTTTCTGGGACATTTGAGGAGCTCCATGCAGGCCTTTTTTGTTCGGAAGGCCCACAACAAATGAGGCCACGTTCAGCCACCCTCACGCCACAGGCTTTGACCTCGCGCAGAACGCGTGTGGTCAGCCAAACACAGTTTGCGCCAGAACCGTTCCGCTCCCTCACAATGAAGAGACTTGAGATGGACCCTCATGAATGAAGGCTTCACCCTGGCCTCGGTTCTTCTGGTCAGCAGCGGACTGTTCTGTCTCAGCACCCTGTTTTTTGGGACCAAGGGTGGCTTCTATGACAGCGATGACTACGACGGGAATGGCACTGCCCACTAGGGGGCTGACTGGCTCGTCGTTGATCCTTGCTTTCGTTGATCCTGAAAAGGGTGTCCGGACGGGCGATCTTCAAGGAAGCCCAAGACGCTCCGCTTCCGGGCACTCTCCAGTGGTGGCCAGATCTTCGACCCCAGCCAAGCGACTCACGGAAGCCAGCCTGGTGCTAACGGCGCCGATGGATTCCATCCGGACACAGACCTCCCAACTGAGTCGCTCGTCGCCTTCTTCATCCTCCTCTTCATAACGGAAGGTGACCAGGTCGGCATCCACATCCACCACAGTGGCGTCTTCCAGCCAGCATTGCTGGTCTTTGAGAAACACCCAAACAGGCCGCTGCTCTACGCAGTATTGAGCAAGCTTGCGGTGCAACATTCCGCTGCCGCGAGTGATTTGGATTCTAGGCAGACTGCTCACTCAGTCCGTGTCCGTCATGACATCCCCCCAGGCCTCTTTCCCAACAGACACGGAAGCCATCCGCCTTGACCTGCGGAGCTGGCCCGAAGTGGAGACCTATCTCAGCCATTGCAAGGGAATCATCCTGCCTTTGGGCTCCACAGAGCAACATGGGCCCACAGGGGCCATTGGCACCGATGCCCTCACAGCTGAAGCCGTTGCCCTGGAGGTGGGACGGCGCACCGGCGTGCTCGTCGCCCCAACCCAGGCCTATGGGATGGCAGAACATCACCTCGGCTTTCCTGGCACGGTGAGCCTGCAACCCACCACCTTGCTCGCGGTTCTCCATGACGTGGTGCTGTCCCTGGCCCGCCACGGCTTCGAGCGTATCTTCGTGATCAATGGCCATGGCGGCAACATCGCCACCACCCGCAGCGCCTTTGCCCAGGCCCACACCAGTGCCGCTGCCCAAGGGCTGGCCGTGGCCCCACGCCTGCGCTGCCAACTGGCCAACTGGTTCATGGCCGGGCCAGTGATGCAGGAGGCCAGACGGCTCTATGGGGATCGGGAAGGGCATCACGCCACGCCCAGCGAAATCGCGCTCACCCTGGCTCTTGAGCCGAGTCTGGAGAGCAAACAGCGACCCCTACCAGAGCCCGCCGCTGCAGGCCCCATCCATGGCCCTGCGGATTTCCGGCAGCGCCATCCCGATGGCCGCATGGGTTCGGATCCCTTTCTTGCGAAAGCCGACCACGGAGTGCGCTTCCTGGATCTGGCCGCCACGGCCCTGAGCGAGGATCTGAAGGCTTTCCTCTGCTGATCCCGAGGCCATGGGCCGAATCACTCCCGACGACGTGCGCAAGGTGGCCCAGCTGGCCAGGCTCGAGCTTCCGGAAGCCAAGATCGCCACCTACACCACCCAACTCGAACGCATCCTCGATTACGTGGGCCATCTGCAACAGGTGGACACCGAGGAAGTGCCCGCGACCACCCGTGCCGTGGAAGTGGTGAACGCCACCCGCCCAGATGTGGTGGAGGCCACAGAGGTCCGCGAAGAACTGCTGAACCTCTCCCCGCAACGAGAAGGAGACTTTTTCCGTGTCCCGAAAATTTTGGGGGAGGACACCTAAGAAGACACAGACACTGGAGGGACAATGACCTTTGCGTGACCTAGCGAAGGGGAGAGACCGCCGTGCGGTGAAGAAGTTCGAGAACTCTTCTTCGAGCATGGCGGGTGGGCATCAGGGCGGCCAGGGGACGCAGACGACTCCGACGGCGTTTGTGGCTGCGAACGCCAAGAAGGATGTCGTAGAGAAAATTGAGGGCATCGGCGCGCGTTTCAAACAAACCCAATCTCTGGGGAGAACCCTTGGCATCCAAAAGATGACGGGTGCTCTGGTAGGCAGCGCGATATTCAAACCACGGAATGGAAGGCCATAGGTGGTGAACGAGATGATAATTTTGGCCCATAATCAACCAGTTCATCAAACGACTTGGGTAGACACGGGCATTGTGCCAACGGCTTCTTGATTGGAAAGGGCGATGGGGGAGATAATCAAAGAAAAGGCCCAGAGTGACTCCCACCATAAGAGCTGGCGCAAACCAGCAGTTGAAAATAAAGGGGAGAAAGTCATATCGAATTGCGGCTAGAATAATGGAGACAAATATTGATCTTTCGATTCCCCAGGCAAACAGTTCCTTGTCCCGCCAGAGAGCACGCTTGAAAAAAAATACTTCGTGATAGAAAAAACGTGGGGCAATCAGCCAAAGCGGGCCAAAGGTACTGACGATATGGTCGGGATCGTTTTTCGGGTCATTCACGTGGGCGTGATGCTGCAGATGCACCCGCGTGAACACCGGAAAACTAAACCCTAGTAACAGGGCTGCTCCATGGCCCATGGCCGCATTCCAAAACTTGTTCGGATGGGCGGCGTTGTGGCAGGCGTCGTGGATGACGGTGCCCTCCAGATGGAGCGCCAAAAATCCCAGGGCTAGCAGCACAGGCAGGGGCCAGCCCCCCACAAACCAACCCCAGACGGAAAGGGCGGCCAGGCCATAGCCCCCAAGGCAGAGGGCCACCGTGGGATTCCAGGGCGGCGGCGGGTCGATGAATTCCCTCGGCACCGTCCGCACAGAGGAGGTCACCGCGGCTGTGAACGATCTGCTCTCGGAAGGGGCCATCGGGGCCGACGGACAATCCTGTATTGGGGAGATCACCTGGAGCAGGGAACACACCACAAAGCCGACCTACCTTAAACAAGTGGGCCTGGAAGTGAGAGGGACCGGGGGGCAGTCCCTGTAGCAAACGCCCTTGACGGACATGAAAAATTGAAAATAGCACTGCCGCCGCAATCACAAAACATCGTTTACCCCAAAGAAGATTTTGCCTAAGAGGGGAGTTTTCTGCCTAAGCTTCCTGGGAGAAATTAGATTGACTTGTGGCACAGCAAACGGGCACGATTTTGCAAAACCAATGACATTCCAACGCACCCACATCAATCCGCCCGAGCTGTTTCGCCATCCCGCCTACACGCGGGTCATCACGGTGACCGCGCCGGGGCGACTGGTGTTCATCGCCGGACAAACACCTTCCGACCCGAATTACGAGCCCGTGGCTGTGGGCGATCTAAAGGGCCAATACCTTCATGTGATGGCGGCCCTCAGCCTTCAACTGGAGGCTGCCGGGGCCACTTGGGCGGATGTGGTGTTTCGCCGCATCTATGTGCTCGACATGGATGGCTTTCTGGCCATGCAGCGCGATCCCACCCTGCCCCAACCTTGGCAGGAGGACTTGCCTCCACCCAGCACCCTGATTGGGGTAACACGCCTCTCCCACCCAGATTTTGCTCTGGAGATCGATCTGTTGGCCGTCACCCCGGCTTAAAAGCAAAGATTCGGTTGGATGCTTTCCGGCGCCAGCAGAAATTGGCTTTCGAAGTCCTTCCGGAAGCTTGTCTCATCCAAGTAGCCACACTGCAGGGCCAACTGCTGGAGGGTGATGGGATCGGAGGAATCCAGCCGATGGCGAGCCCAGCAGAGGCGCTGATGGCGCAACCACTCCCTAGGCCCGCAGCTGAAAGCGGACTGAAACAGCTGCTGCAGCTGATGGCGGCTCAGGGCGGCCTGGAGTCCCATGCGGGTGAGGGTCCAATTCCCCAAAAGGTCTTGCTGGATGGCGATCAGCAGATGTTCAAAAGCGGCGAGCTCAGCCTTGCCAATCTCCCCCGCGCCAGAGACGGGGGTGGCTGAGAGCTGGGGGTAGATCAACAAAGCGATCAAGCGCTGCAACTTGTCATCCAGTCCAAGTTGCTTGGGCACGCTGGGACCATTGAGGATGGCCAGATCGATCAACTGCAAACTGCGCCGCAGCAAAGACAGCATCTTTCCCTGCTGTGGGTGGCTCTCCAGCAGCTCCAAGGGGCGTTGGATCGGGGCAAAGCTCTGACCGCTCTGGGGACCTGCCATCACGCTGGCCACAGTGGCCAACTCCTGGGGGCAGAGGCTGAACATCACGCCGCTGCAATAGGACGTGTCGAGGGAGTAGGCCTCGCCGGGCAGGAAAAGGGCGCAGTAGCCGGCCCGAGCCCGATGGATGCGACCGTTGATCAGAAAACGCTTCTCGCCCAAGGTGGGCAAGGTAAACACCGACTTGTTGTGGGAATGGTTGGTGCCGTGGAGAGGGGAGTGGGCCGCGGCCGTGATGCCCAGGCTGCCAGCCTGGACGTGGACAGACCGGTGGACAAACGGGGTGGGGGAGAGGCGAGGAGAGAGATCCCGCAAAGGCACGGCCCGACTCACCAGCTGGGCAAGTTGGTCAGGATCATGGTCCTCCCTGGCGCGGTGATTGCCAAAGGCCAGAGGCAACGGCTTGGGGAAAGGGGAGGGGGCTGTCATGGAGTCAGGCGCAGCCCGTCGAGGAGATGATGGTGGCTGTGAAGGTGCTGCAAGCGGGCCATCAGCAGGCAATGGAGGTCCTGAACCCTGGCGTGTTCGCTCACATCCGCCCGGCAGACAAGGGCCAGGCGATTGCAAAACAACGGGGCCGCATCAAGAGGTACCAAGTGTGGAAACGCTCGGGCATGCAGAGGTGTGCTGTAGGTCAACGTGACCGCATCGGCGGTCTTCCCCTCCCAAGACTTCGCGTCGTAACGCCGCATGGCCAGTTCCAGAGAGCCCAGCCCTAAGCTGGCACAGATGCCGTGACTGCGGGGAAAGCCCTCGGCCGACATGATGGGCAGGGGAAAACGCAGCAGATCTGAAACGCTCAGATTTTTCTCCCCCGCTAATGGGTGACGAGCATCGGCACTTAGCGTAATGAGTTGGCTGGCAAGGGGCCACACGGCCAACGGCACATCCATGGATTCGGGCAAATCCTCGGCCGCATCGGTGAGCCAGGCATCAATGATGCGCTCTCGCAGGAGAAACAGCGGCCGCTTGGTGCTCATCGCATCCTGCGGACCGAGCATCCAGCCTGGGGGAGGGGGTTTGAGCAAGAGGGCTGAATAGGCAGGGAACCCTTCCAAGCGCAGTTGCTGCTGGCCCAGAAGGCGGGCCAGCTGATGGATTTCCCGCTCCATCTGCAGAAACAGAGAGGAGCCGAGGATGGCCCATTCCCCTTCTCGGCGCTTGATGCGCAGGCCGAAAGTGCCTAAACACCGTTGCACCCGACGAGTAATGGTGCTCTGGTTGCATTGAATCTGCGCCGCAGCTTTGGGACCATTGCCCTGCCAAAGCAAGAGATCTAAACCCTCTAAATCCTCCTT
Organism: Cyanobium sp.; assembly: GCA_044234195.1. Lineage (GTDB taxonomy): Bacteria > Cyanobacteriota > Cyanobacteriia > PCC-6307 > Cyanobiaceae > Cyanobium. The sequence goes on from JBIIJA010000061.1 coordinate 8,822, forward strand.
CGTGACCACTGGGCGGAATCAGAAAAGCTCCCTCAATCAATCAGCATAGGGGGGAAGTTCAAAAGACCCGTGTCCATGGGCCCCAGCGAAAAAGTTGCACGATTCGGAGATTATGAGATGTGACCCACCAGCCAAGCCCCGCTTGACG
>JBIIJA010000211.1:0-4636 GCA_044234195.1 Cyanobium sp.
TGACACCCCGACCCTGGCAACCTCACACCCCCTTGTCAGCTGAACAACGTGGTGGGACTACACACCTAGGTGAGATGCACCCTGTCGAGCAGATCAACACCCCTGTCGATGACAACGCCATGCCCCTGTCGATACCAGCGACATCCCCCTGTCGATTTGAGCACCAACCCCCTGTCGAGCGGATCGACACCCCCCTGTCGAACGCTTCGACAACATTAGAAAAGGGTTTTAAAACTCAAGAGAAAAGAAGAGAAGAAGCAGAGGGAGAAGGGAGCAACTCACAACCGCTTCCCCCACCCCTCTCGGAGCAGGTCAAGAAACAACCAGCGTCGAAAGCTTCTGCTCCATCGCCTCACACCAGGCCTGCTTGTTCCTCAAGCTCTGCTGCTCCGACAGCCGTGAGCCTGCCCTCCAGGCACCACCCTGCTCCCCCCTCAAGGCCCTCTTCTCAGCTACACCCTGCATCGGAGCAGAAGCCCGCAAAGGCTGAACTGGCGGAGCCAGAAGCGCATGCCTCCAAAACCAGCGCCGAGCCAGCCGCCCTGCTCGATCGCCTCCTGGAAGCCTTCCAGGCCGCCAAGCCCTCTGAGTGGCCCAGCCCAAAGGCCCTCTCTCTGTGCCCTGGCCGCAAGGGCAAGCTCCAGGCCGCCCTGCGATACGCCGGCTCGGCGGATGCCCTGCTGCAGCGCCTGCAAACCGCCCTGGCCCATGTGCCCCCCTGGTATCGCTCCACCTACCCGGTGCGGCCTGATGGCTCCCGCAGGCCCTCGCACCAGTTTTTCGACCTGCTCTTCCGCGCCACAGGAGACGAGCGGGAGGGGGGCCTGGAGGCCTGGCATCTCTTTGCCTGGAGTGAGGCGGGCGCCAGAGCACCAGAAGCCTCCGGGGGAACGGATGGAACGGCTCAGGGGCCCCCCACCCAAGAGACGGATCTGCAAAAGGCCAAGCGGCTCTTCTACTGGGACTCCACCCATTGGTGCGCCATCGGCATCCCTGCCCTGGAGCTGCCCATGGCTGAGAAGCGTCGCCTCACCACCCTCCTGGAAGAGCAAGGCATCGGCAGGCCTGGTACCGCCGCCACCCAATACGCCGACGCCCTGCCCGATGGCACCTATGCCCAACACCGTCATCTCCCCTCCTGGATCACCGGGGAGTACGAGCCGGCTCCTGTGCCATCCCCCTGCTGTGAACCCATCCCCACCCCCACTGGAGAGCAGCCATGAACCAGCCCAGCTCCAACAACCAGCCGATCACCCACGGCAGATCCACCAACAACGTCGCCACAAATCCCCATCCACCCCAGGTGCCAGGTCGGCCTGCACAGGCTCTCGGCCGTAACCGTGGTGCAGCCACATCCCACGCCAACAACTCTGGCTCAGACCACTTGAGCCATGGTTCAGCCACCCCGCCGAGGATCCCCGCGCTTGATCGCCAGAACCACTCCCATGGCGCCCAGGGCCGCTCTAAGTTCCACTTCACCGATCAGGAGTCTGATCGACAAGCTCTCTCAGTGCCGTCTATACGACCCTCTGAGCCGCTTCAAAGCGATTCAGCGCCCTCCGCAAGCCAGCTATCCCCCAAAGCCCTTCAGCAGCCCCACAGCGCTCTCTCAGAGCACACGCCCACTGACACGGGCTGGATTGATGCCGCCATCCGCCGCGTGGATCACTTCGAGGGGCCCCTTGGCCCGGTGCCCATCCCCTTGCGACACGACCAAATTCGTGTCAACCAGCCGGATTGGTTGATGCATGAAAAAGATCTCCTGGCGGCCGTTCTCAAAGGCCCTGAGGATCAAAGCGAGTGCTGGGGGCTCTTCCGCCGGCGGATCGGCCTGCGCTTTAACGAACCCGTTCCCGATGGCTTCTGGAGCAACCCCGAGCTGGCTTTGATCGCCGCGGAGATCGATGCGGTCTTTCGCGGCCAGCGCGACATCCGCACGATCAACGCCGAGGCCCTGCGCCATGGCCTCAGGGATCGGGCCCTCTCAGGCCGCTACCAGGGCAGCCTGCAGGACATCGAGGTGGCCATGGCGGAGCTGGTGGCCTGGGGAAAAGCAGCTTCTGCTTTGGATTTCCCCATCGCCTGCGATCTCTTCCAATCGGCCAAGGCACGGCAGATCTTCTATCCAGCCCTGCGGCGTCTCTTGGAGCGCGAACAACGGGATGTGGCCATCGAGGCTGAGCTGGATTCCTGCCGCCAGGCGGTCAACCAAGCCATGGCCATCACCGCTGGCCGCCACCGCTCAGGCCGCACCGTGCTCACGCCGGCCGAGGCCGCTGCAGAAGCCTTTGCCCTGGCCACCGCCCCAGCCGAGCAGCGCCCCAAGCCCATCTCCACTGGCATCCCTTCCCTTGATCTGGACATGCGCGGCGGGGTGATCCCAGGAGCTGGCGACAGCCTCTGGGTGCTCGCCGCACGCTCTGGGATCGGCAAAACCACCGTGGCCATTGCTGCCGCCATGGGCTTGGCGTTCAACGGTGCGCCGGTGCTCTTCCTCTCCTGCGAGCTCACCCGCCGCGCCATCGGGGCACGGCTTCTGGCCCACTACTGCAGGCGGGCAATCAAGGTGGACACCCCGCTCTTCTCCTCCAACGACCTGGAGGGACGGGGCAAGGTGATCGCCGGCTCTGACAGGGACCTGCTGGAGACCTACAGCCAGGCCTTTGCCACCTGCACCGCCCCCGATGGCAGCGCCATGGCGCCGGTGCTCTACCAGTCGCGCTTTGGCGCCACCATCGAGGAGATCTGCGCCCTGGTGGAAGACAGCAAATCCGCCCATCCCTCCCTCTCGGTGCTCGTGTTGGATCACTTCCATGCGATGGGCACCTCCAGCGGCTACGGCAGCAACACCACTGCTGAGCTGGCCGCCCGCGCCATGGCCCTCAAGGCTCTAGCTGGACGCTGTGAACTGGACATCCTGGTAGTGGCCCAGCTCAACCGGGGCGCCTACGGATCCACCACAGGGCCAGACGTCTCCCATCTGGCAGGCACCTCGGAGCTGGAGCGTTACGCCTCCGCCGTCTGGCTCCTGGAGCGGCCCAAGCCCCCAGATGGCGCCCCGCCAGCCAAGGGCGCCTTGGAGCTGCACCACGGCAAATTCCGCCACGGCCAGCTCAGTGATGCCGATCTCTCCCGGTCCCTGCTGCGCGTCGATCGGGCCCATTGCTTCATTGAGGCTGATGAGGCCCGCATGGCCTTCTCAGGCCCCAACCTCTACCCCGGAGTGAGCGTGCGATGAACCGTCCTGCTACTCCTCCCCACCCAAAAAGCAACCACCTCCCGCACCACCTGTCCAATCACCTGCCCAAGCACCTGGTGGAGGCCGTGCGCCAGAAGGCCTCCATCCTGGAGTTCTTCCCACGCTCCTCCCTGCGCCGCTCTGGCAAGGAGTTCCTCACCCGCTGCCCCTGGCATGACGATCACTCCCCCTCGCTGACCATCAACCCCCAACGCAACCGCGTCCATTGCTTCGTGTGTGATCGGGGGGCTGATGCCATCGGCTGGCTCCAAGACAGGCAGGGGCTCACCTTCGCGGAGGCTGTGCAGGAGCTGGCGGGGCGCTATGGCATTCCCCTGCCAGAGGATGACCCGGAAGCGGCGGCCCAAGCAGACGCCCTACGCAAGGAACGGCAGCGGCTCCTGGCCTGGAGGCAGAAGCAACAGGAGGCCTTTCACCAAGCCCTTCTGGCTGATATCGCCGCTCAAGGGCCCGCCTGGGCCTACCTGCAGGAGCGGGGGATCACCCCCGACACCGCCATCGCTTGGGGGCTGGGGCTCAATGCCCGCCGCCTCATGCTTCCCATCTGCGATTTCCAGGGCCGTTGCTGCGGCTTCTCTGGGCGCACACTTGCCAACGAGGAGCCCAAATACCGCAACAGCGCAGGCGATGCCCTCTTCTGCAAACACCAGCTGCTCTTTGGGCTGCACCGCGCTGCCGACGCCATCCGCCGCAGTGGGGACGTGCTCCTTGTGGAGGGGCCGCTGGATGTGATCCAGCTGCACCAAGCCGGCTTCCCCAAGGCAGTTGCCGCGATGGGCACCAGCCTCTCGGCCGAGCAGAGCCAAGCACTCATCCGCGCCGGGGCCAAGCGGTTGCTCGTGGCTTACGACGGGGATCCTGCAGGGCGCAAGGCCACCGGGCGGCTGATTGCAGAGCTGCATCCCCACCTGATTGCAGGGGGGCTGGATCTGGCGGTGGTCTCTCTCCCCACTGGCAGTGATCCCGATGGGTTGATCCGCAAAGAAGGGCCAAAGGCCCTGCAAAAACGCCTCGATAGAGCTACCCACTGGCTGAGCTGGGAACTCGATCAGCTCCTGGCTCCCCTGGTGGCGAATCCCGATGACCTCTCGGCGGTGCAGCGCTGCGAGCGCCAGGCCAAAGAGCTTCTGGCCCTGCTTCCCTCAGGAGCCCTCAGGCAGAGAACAGAGCAGCGGCTCCAGGAGGGGTTGGGGGTGGTGCCCAAGGTGGTGTGCTCCAAAGCCAAGGCGCGACAGGGGGATAGTGGGCTTCTGGCCAAGGGGGCACAGCCCTGGCCTCCCTGTACATCAGACCCCGACTCAGCAACAGAGCTCGATGGGGCCACAGCCATCGAGCGGGCAGAGCTGCGGGCCTTGCGGCTCTTTCTCTGCAGCCCTG
>JBIIJA010000212.1:0-4622 GCA_044234195.1 Cyanobium sp.
CTGGGTGCTCACCTTGATCGCCCTGGCGGTGCTTCCCATTCAGATTGGCATCACCCTTGCGGGTGCTCCACTCTTTCGCCGTCAATACCGCCAGGCCGCCGAGGAAAACGCCCGCACCCAGAGCCATTTGGTGGAAGTGATCAGCGGAATCCAAACCGTGAAGGCGCAAAACGTGGAAATGGTGAGCCGCTGGAAGTGGCAAGACTTCTACGCCAAATACATCTCCCGCAGCTTCGACAAAACCATCACAGGCACCTTCCTCAATGAGTCCAGCCAGGTGTTGCAAAAGCTCTCCCAGCTGCTGGTGCTCTGGGTGGGGGCCAGCATGGTGCTCAAGAGCGAACTCACCCTGGGCCAACTGATCGCCTTCCGCATCATCAGCGGCTACGTCACCCAGCCCCTGCTTCGGCTGTCCTCCATCTGGCAAAACATCCAGGAATTGCGGGTGTCGTTTGAGCGCCTGGCCGACGTGGTGGACACACCAGAGGAATCCGATGCGGCCGACAAGGGCAACATCCCCTTGCCGGCCATCGAGGGGAAGGTGGTGTTTGAAAACGTGAGTTTTGCCTTCGCGCCTGGCGCGCCTGAGGTGCTGAGCGCCATCAACCTCACCGTGGAACCGGGCACCTTCGTGGGTGTGGTGGGCCAAAGCGGCAGCGGCAAGAGCACCTTGATGAAGCTCCTTCCTCGGCTGTATGCCCCCAGCAAAGGCCGGATTCTGGTGGATCACTACGACATCGCCAAGGTGGAGCTCTACTCGCTGCGGCGGCAGATCGGCATCGTGCCCCAGGATCCCCTGCTGTTTTCCGGCACGATCAGCGACAACATCGCCCTCACCAATCCCGACGCCACCAGCGAGGAGATCGTGGCAGCGGCCCGCACGGCCGCCGCCCATCAATTCATCATGGAGCTCCCCTCCGGCTACAGCACCCCCGTGGGCGAGCGGGGCGCCTCCCTCTCAGGGGGCCAACGGCAGCGGATCGCCATAGCCCGCACCCTGCTGGCCAAACCTCGGCTGATGGTGATGGATGAAGCCACAAGCGCGCTGGATTACGACGCCGAGCGGCAAGTGTGCGACAACCTTCGGGAGGCCATGAACCATTGCACCGTGTTTTTCATCACCCATCGCCTCAGCACGATTCGTAGAGCCGATCGGATTGTGATGCTCCACCAGGGTGCCCTCGTCGAGGAAGGCACCCATGAGGAACTGATGGCCCTGCGCGGCCGCTACTACGCCCTTTATCGCCAACAGGAGGCCAGCTGATGCTCTCCCCGTCCAATTGGGAGCCGCCGGACGATCCCCGCTCCAAGAGCACCGAGGACCAAAGGGATCGCATGTTTGCCATCAGCGACAGCGAGGATGTGGTGCTGCAGCAATCGCGCTTTTGGGCGCGTGGCATCACCTGGGCGCTGATGGGGGTGACGGCTTTTGCCCTGGGCTGGCTGGCCCTGGCCAAAACGGAAGAGATCGTCACGGCACCTGGAAAGCTGGAGCCCCTTGGGGTGGTGAAGGAGATCCGCATGCCCGTGGGCGGCGTGGTGGATGAGATCCTGGTGAAGGAGGGTGAGCAGGTTGAGAAGGGCCAGGTGTTGCTCAAACTCGACACCGAAGCCACCAAAGATCGCCAGCAAAGCTTGCTCAGCAGCATCGACTTTAAAACCCAACAGCTGGGCTTGAAGGTGGAGGAGCTGCGCCGCTATCTGGATGTGAACGACACCGAGCAGCGGATGCTGGTGCGCAGCCTCGGGTTGGAGCAGGAGGTGCTGGATCGGCTGGAGGTGCTCAACAGGGAGGGCGCCACCGCTGAGCTGCAATACCTCACCCAGCGCAACAAGGTGCAGGAGGTGGCCAGCAAGTTGGAAGAGGCCCAGGTGGAGCGACTGCGGCAGCTCGCGATCCTGGGGCAAGGCATCCGCCAGCTGCAAACGGAGCTGGCGGATCTGCGCAGCAAGCTGATCGAGCTCAACGTCAACATCCGCTACCAGGCCCTCACCTCCCCTGTGAATGGGGTGGTGTTTGATCTCAAGCCAAAGGCCAAGGGCTTCGTGGCCCAAACCAGCGAGCCCGTGCTGAAGGTGGTGCCCCGCGACCAGCTGGAGGCCAGGGTGGAGGTGCCCAGCAAAGACATCGGCTTTGTGAGCGTGAACCGGCCGGCAGACATCAGCATTGATTCCTTTCCCTCCTCTGATTTCGGGGTGATCAAGGGGCGGGTGCGGCGCATCGCCTCCGACGCCCTGCCACCAGACCAGCTGAAAAATTTCTACCGTGTGCCGGTGGATATCGCCCTGGATTCGCAGACGTTGCGTTTGAAAGATGGCACAGCCCTGCCGCTGCAGGTGGGCATGTCGCTCACGGCGAATGTGAAGTTGCGCAAGGTCACCTATCTGCAACTGCTGCTGAGTGATTTCAAAAACAAAGCCGATGCCCTCCGCCGCATCTGAGCCCCACTCCAAGACAATGGATCCCACTGAGCCTCTCAACACCAGCGATGACCTGGAAGCCGTGCCGACGCTCGAAGGGGAGGAGGCACCGCTCGTCCCCCCAGGGATCGCCCGCTGGGTGAAAACCGAATGCGGCCGCGCCAAATACCAGGAGCTGGCCAGCCGGAAGGGGGCATGGGCTGGGCTACGGCGCTGGTGGTTTGTGTGGATCGCCGCCCTGCGCGACTGGCGGTTGCCCCCTTCTGCCCTGCCCTAGCCCCACCGCTGCGGGGCGAGCTCAGGGGTCCGCTTCCGCCCGCAGGGCGGCCCGGGCCACCCGGTTCACCAGCCACACCGCCGCCAGGGTGGCCACCAGCCCCAGCAGGCGCACGGCCCAGGTGAGGGGATCGGCCTCGCCGGTGAGCACCTCCTGGAAGCGAGCGGCATCCCCGGCCAGGGCACCCAGGCCGCAGAAGAGCACCGTGCCCGGAAGGATGCCGATCAGCCCGAGGGTGTAATCCCGCCAGCTCACCTCGCTGAGGCCGTAGGCGAGGTTGAGCAGGCTGAAGGGAAAGGCCGGGGAGAGGCGGGTGAGCAGCACCAGCCGCAGGCCTTCCCGGCTCACGGCCTGCTCCACGGCGCGCAGCTTGGGGGCCCCCTCCAGGCGGCGACGGGCCCAGTCCCGCAGCCAGGTGCGTCCCAGCTGAAACACCACCAGCGCCCCAAGGGACGCCCCCACGAACACCACCACGCTGCCCCAGAACGTGCCATAGAGGGCGCCGGCCAGCATGGAGGCCCACACCCCCGGCAGCAACAGCGTCACCCAGAGGGCATAGAGGGGGATGAAGAGGGCGGCGCCCAGCGGGCTGCGCAGCAGCGGCAAGGCCGCATCCAGCCAGGTGGTGGGATCCAACCGGGGGAGGGGAAGGGGGCTGAGCAAACCCTAAAGGGGGTAGAGAAATCGCAGCGATGGCGATGGTGTTTTGACGTAAAATGCGGCTTTTCAGAGCGGAAGGGGATTAATTCAGCCTCCTGCCGACTCCCCTGTCTGCCTCTCCATTGCGGAGCCAAGGACTTCCAAGTTGTTCTCTCGACGCGTAATCCACGTTGGCGATTTCTTTCACGGGTCTCTACACCCAAAATTTTGATGGTTTGAGCACCGCCGGATCAGGACTTGGCTGGTCCAATGACCTGACCCTCCCTGGTTGGTCACTGTTTCGCCAATCCAGCGGCGGGGCCGTTGCTCTCACCACCTATAACGCCAACAACGGAAGTTCCAATTCAGGCGCCTTCATCAGCTACGGCACCACGAACAGCACCGATCGGGCGTTGGGGGGGCTGGGCTCAGGTGGTTCCTATTACGGTGCCCCTGCAAGCGGCGCCGTCGCCGGCTGGTTTGCCCTGGCGCTGACCAACAGCACAGCAGCCGCCATCAACCGGCTTGAGATCTCCTTCACTGGTGAACAGTGGCGCAACGGCGGCAATGCGGCTGCGCAGACCTTGGTGTTCCAGAGGGGTTATGGCAGCAGCTTCCAGCAAGTGAGCTCCTGGCTGACCCCTGGTGGCGCGTTCAACTGGTCCTCTCCTGTGGTCAGCTCAACGGCTGCGGTAGTGGATGGGAATGCCGCCGGCCGGGTGGGGGGGCGAGGCGGCACTCTGGATCTTTCCGCCACCCCCTGGGCCCCGAACACCACCCTCTGGCTGCGCTGGGTTGTGCCCAACAACCCAGGGGATGACCATGGACTGGCCATCGACGATCTGAGGATCACGACACCGTCTGCAAGCACCGTGGCGGTCGCTCCATCCATCACCCTGGCGCTGACTTCAATCAGCAGCGTGGCAGAAGATGGCGCCACCAATTTGATCTACACCTTCTCCCGCTCAGGGCCCACCTCCAGCGCCCTCATCGTCAACTACACCGTCGGCGGCACCGCCACCCTCGGCAGCGATTACACCGGCATTGCCGCCACACCGGCCACTAAGTCCGTCACCTTTGCCGCAGGCTCTGCCACCGCCACCGTCACCGTCGATCCCACGGCGGATACCACCATCGAGCCCGATGAAACGGTCGCCCTCACCCTCGCCGCAGGAAACGGCTACACCATCGGCACCACCACCGCCATCAGCGGCACCATCCGCAATGACGATCTGCCGCCCACCGTCACCCTGGCGCTGACTTCAATCAGCAGCGTGGCAGAAGA
>JBIIJA010000299.1:0-3490 GCA_044234195.1 Cyanobium sp.
GGAGGCTGCGGAGGAAGGGCGGCTGGTGCGGTTTGGGCTGCGTCGTTGGCCGGCGGGCACAGCCGTGGCTCCTGGGGGCGGGCCCCTTGCTGGAGCTGCTGAGCCCACCCGCGACATCCAACAGGACTACCGCACATTGGGGCGCCAGGTGGTGTTTTTCGAGCCAGGCACCTTTTGCAAGGGGTCGTTGCAGGTGGCTCCCAACACGGCCTTTGGCGGGGAATTTGGCTTCATTGGCTCTGATCGTCGCCATCGTCTCGTGGTGCTCTACCGGGATGACGGCAGCTTCGATCACCTGGTGTTGATTCGTGAATTTCGGGCGGGGTCCAACGCTGCGGAGTGCCCAGCCACCACAGCAGCGTCGCTGGTGGGGCGTTGGCAAGGGGAAGCGGCCACCATCAGCGCGGATTGGCCGGAGCCGGAGGTGCAACCGTGCCAGCTCGATCTTGGGCCGCAGGAGTGGGCTGGGGCCTTTGGGGCTGGGCCGCGTTGTCTCCCCGATGGGGGCTTTTGCCGCCTGCCGGAGCGGGTGAGCCATCGGGAGGCTTTCACCCTTGAGGCGGGGTGGCTGCTGGCCCCAGGACGGATGGAGCGCTTGATCCGCCGCTACGACGCCACCGGGGCATGGCAATCCGCCACCCACGAGCGCCTGTCATTGGCCGCAGATTCTTAAGGATCCAAAGTGGCTGAACCCTAGTTGTGATTTGTGCGCTGACCTTGCCAAGGGAGGCCAGCGCTTTGTTGCTAGAGTTTGGCTCTAAAGGTCATGGTTGGAATTGGTTGCTAGAGAATGTCATGTCAGGCGCTGTTGCTAGTTCTGCGGGAGAGAATCGGGATGATCTTCACAAGCCATTCATATCGATCATTATTCCAACCTACAACTCCGGCCGCCTCATTGAGGACACCCTTTCGAGCTGCCTAAAGATCTGGGGCGTATCCCTTGAGATTCTGGTCATCGACGATGGCTCAACAGATGGCACCCCTGAACGGGTGCTCCAGAAATTCCCCTCTGTCAAGCTGCATTGTCTTGCTGGTCAAAGTGGTTCTGGTTCCGCCGCGCGAAATGTGGGATTGGCTCTGGCTCAGGGCCATTACGTCAAATTTCTTGATCACGACGATCTGATTCAACCGCGTGGTTTCAAGGCTGAATATTTGGAGGCAATCAGAAGTGATGCCGATCTGGTGATGGCCCATTGGGGTGTGGTTCCGATTCGGGAGCGGGGATTGTTTTGCAAGGAGCAATGCAAGTTGTATGCCCCCCCAGATCCAGAGCGATTGATCGATGCGATCCTCAATGGTGAACGCACCCCTTGTACGGCGTCTGTGCTCTACAAGCGGAGTTATGTCGCCGATGAGCTCTGGGATGGGGAGGTGGCCATCATCGATGATTTTGATTGGTTTTCTCGGATGGCTATCAAGGGTGGTCGGGCCACCACAGTGGATACCCTTGCCTATTTTTGGCGCTTGCATCCCAATTCCATCCAGGGGCGCAGTCAAGGGGATGCATCGCTCTACCAAAAACTGATCTTTGCCCGAACTAAAGTTTATTTTAAACTTCAGCACGAATTGGCGAAGTTGGATCAGCTCACCGACTCGCGCAAGCGCTTGCTGGCCCGTCGCTATTACAACTCTTTACGCTGTTTTGCCCGCTTCAAGGATGCTGAATGTCGACTCCTTTTGGCTCGAATTCGCCAGCTCGACCCCGATTTCACTGTGGATTCCACCACTGAGCCCGATCCCAAAGCTCGCTGGCTGATCCGACGGATCGGTTTGCCGACTTTTTTGCTGGCTTACGGCATCTCCCGACGGTGGGCTGACGCAATTCTCAGATTGAACCGTCGTGCGCGTCGCTCCAGCAGGGTGGCTCTCTAGACACCCTGCGGACGCCCAATCGATCCCCTCGCTGGCCCGTTCAGGCGGCTTTCAGTTCAGGCTCTCGGTAGGGGGTGAAGTTGGCCTTTCGGGTGCCACAGATCGGGCAGGTCCAGGTGTCGGGAATGGCTTCAAACGCGGTGCCAGGGGCGATGCCCGAGTCGGGATCTCCCACCTGGGGGTCGTAGATCATCGAGCACACCTTGCAGATCCACTTGCCTGGTTTGGGTTGGGCCGCTTCGCCGGCCCGACCCTTCCCCTGCAGGGCCTTCATGGCCACGCCATAGCGCTCCGCATGGAACTGCTCGATCGGCGCCAAAAAGCCGAAATTGCTCGCTGCCCGGCGAAAAATGGCGGCGTGTTCCTGAGCTTCGGCCACCTGCCCCTGAAATTCCGCAGCCGCCTCCCCATCCCGATCGGCCTGGGCCTGGGCCGCAAACTCTGGGTACATCGTCGTGTATTCGTAGGTTTCGCCTTCGATCGCCAGCTCCAAGCAGCGGGCAAGGATCTGCTGCTTCTGCTCAGCGCTCAGGGCCGCCGGGTTGTCGATCACCAGCTCGGGATGCAACAGGCGGAAATGGGCGAAGGCGTGCTCCGTTTCCTGGTTGGCCGTGTCGCGGAACAGGCTGGCCAGATCGCTGTTCCCCAGCTGCTTGGCCACCCCAGCGAAAAAGAGATATTTGCGATTGGCCATGCTCTCGCCAGCAAAGGCGGCTTCAAGGTTGGCCTGGGTTCTGGGCTGGCTGAGATCCACGGCGGAGGCGAAATGAGCGCCGTCACCGTATCGCCTGGCCTCTCGTGGCAGGCGTAATCTGATCCACCCCTGTTTCCATCCCATGCATGCCGTGCCGCTGGAGTTGGCCCCCGGCAGTGATCTGCGCCGCAGCCTGGAAGACTTTGCCGTCGCCCGGGCTGCCTCCGGCTTCGTGCTGGGTGTGGTGGGCGACCTGTCCCAGGCGGCCTTCCAGTGTCCCGGCCAGCCCCAGCCCACCGTGATGGAGGGAGATCTGGAGATCATCACCCTCAATGGCACCCTCTCCCCCCAGGGGGTGCACCTCCATTTGAGCCTGTCCGATGGTGCCTGTCAGGTGTGGGGAGGGCATCTGGAGCACGGCACCCTCGTGCGCAAGGGCGCCCATCTGCTGGTGGGCGTGTTCAGCGCGCCGGAGTCTGCTCCCCAAACTCCCGTGGGGGCTCAGGCGATCCCTCATGAGGTGGAGATTGCCGTGCTGAGCGGCTGCCCCTATTCCGCCCGGGCCCAGCGCTTGCTGCGCACCCTCGGCATTCCCCACCAGGTGCACCTGGTGCGCACCGCTGAGGAGCGCTCCGCCATCGAGCGGCGCAGTGGCCGTAGCACCCTTCCCCAGGTGTTCATCGATGGCCAGGCCATTGGCGGCTATGACGCCCTTGCCGAGCTCCATGGCCAGGGGGCTCTGGAGCCACTTCGAGCCTTTTGAGGCGCCCCTGGCCGTTCAAGGATCCCAAGACGGTGTCCAGGGAGTCTGTTCTGAGGCAAACCGTTCACCTTCCCAGTCTGTGGCTAGGACACAGATAGGTGCGTGCTGGGCCTTGCGAACGGACACTCCCCATCAGCTCGATGAGGCCAAGCGCATCAGCC
>JBIIJA010000213.1:0-4589 GCA_044234195.1 Cyanobium sp.
TGGAGTTCCACCGTTTTGTCTACTAGCAGGTAGGCACAGGAAGGCAGGAGGGCAGGGCTCCAAGGGGCTGGCCTGGTTTCCCGCTGGTCATCCACGGAGATCGGCAAAACTGCCACCGTGTGAAAGTCGCCCGCGTCTCGCATCGGTTCCTCTTCTCCATCCTCATCGGTGGCCAGCAGATCCTCCTCGGAGTCGTCCTCGTCCTCGCCGAAGTCATCGGCGTCATCAATGGCGAGCACCTTGGTGTGGCCGCTGATGGCTTCTGGAGCCGCAAGAGTTTCTTCGTCGGTTTCTTCCTCGGGTGTGACGTCTTCCTCGGGTATGACGTCTTCATCAACGGCTGGGGCTGCTTGCCCTTGGAGACCATCAAAAGGAGCAGGTGGCCTCTGAGGGGGGGCAGCCGCCACGGGGGCGTGGTCTGTTTCCACCGCCACAGGGGTGTGATCTGGCTCCACCTGCTCTTCGCTCGTGCTGCTTTCCATGGTCAGGGGAAGCTGCCCGTGCCCCCGTTTCTGACGCTGATCCCGTAGGACCGCATAGTCCTGGGGATCCATCTCTGAGCGCACCAGCCGGGTGATGGTGGTGGTGCTGCAACCAAAATGCTCAGCCAGCGCCTGGGTGCTCTCGCCCTGGCGAAACCGCTGCACCAGCTCCTGTTTTTGGCTGTCGGTGAGCCGGGCTGTTGCCATCGGGCTTTTCAAGCACGGTTAATCACTCTAAGCCGCTCGACGCCTCCCGTTGGGCAGCGAAGCTGGCAGGATGGCATTGGGCTCCCTTAGCTCAGCTGGATAGAGCAGCTGCCTTCTAAGCAGCCGGTCGCTGGTTCGAATCCAGCAGGGGGCGTTCACAAAAAGCCTGGTGCCACTGGGGTCTGAGCCTGTTGGGGCCAGGGATTTGAGGGGCGGCAGTTGTGAGAAGGTTCGGCCTGTTTGAGCCTATTTAGATCTGTTTGGGCCAAGATCGCACACAAATCGCCCACGCCCGCGATGCCTCAGGGCACCCCCCCACCGTGGCTGGCTGATCGACGTCGATCGTTCAAGCGGCAGGGGAGGCCTGGCTGAATCATGGGGGAGGCAAGGGATCGACGAAGGCTGGTGTCAGACAAGCTGCGCTCTCGCCCTGGGGAGCACCCAGAAGAGGGCAGGCGTCGATCGGTCACCCTGGTCACCCCTCCAGGACCATTAACAGCAGCAGCCCTGGCGAGGCCTGCCAGATCTTTGATTCCGTGATGGCTGGGAGCTGGGCATGGCCTGATCCTGATGCACCTGCTGCTGGTGATCCGGCTCGATTGGGCCCCGCAAACCTGGAGCGGCTGCGTGTGCGATTGCGTGCGGCGCTGGTGGGCAAGCGAATAACAGAGCGGACCTGGCAGCGGGCCTACGTGCCCGATCTGAAAAGGCTGGAGTCTGTTGCGGGGCAAAGGACCTGGCCACAAGAAGAGGAGCTGTTGGGGGCGGTGTTGCGGAGCTGGGAGCCCAACGGCAGGGCCCGCCAAATGGCGCACCATCGCATCCGTGCCTATAGACCGAGTGCTCCAGGAGCAGGGCGGTCACCTTGTCGTTGTAGTGAGCCACAACAAAAAAACAGCTGGGGGAAGGTGGTGCTCGCACGGTGCCAGCAGTGCCTCCTGCGGGATGGTCAGGCGATCGCCATGGCCTGATGGAGAGGTGGCGGTTGCATGGTCTACCAGCGGGGCTAGTGACGATGCCATCGCCTGGAGAGGGTATGGCCAAGCAGCTCAAACGCCTTCATTTCCTTTGTTTAGATTCCCATGGTCATCCGCTTCGATTCTCCAAGGTCCGCGTCCCAGATTATTGAGATTTCCGAGGATGAATTGCAATCTTTTGTAGTTGCAGGTAATTGGTATGAAAAGATCACCGGTCTTCCTTTACCAAAGCCGGATTTCAGTCTCAGTCCTATCCGCTGGTCCAAGAAGCGCTAGTTTCCCTATTCTCATTGGTGCAGCCAGGTAAATTTTCCTGAGGATCACTTTTTGCTCCCGCGCTCCATGATCCAGCCCAAGAATCCGAGAAGCGATGGATCAGAGATAGTGTCGAATTACCACTGGCTTGCTATTTGACGGTTCAACTCGGAAAGCCTAGAGCAACTCAAGAAGCAGCTCCTCTGAATTTTGCAAACAAAGTCTTTCGCCTCTTCCCCCACCGAGCACGACACCAACTAACACGGGGAGTGAGGAGATACCATTACGACCTTCTCAAGATAGCGTTACTACCTCCTCAAAGGACAGAGGCCAGGTCTATCTACTCCGCAGCAGAATGGGACCATCCGCCGCCTCGGGGGATGGAGGAAGACTGTAGAAGGCAGGCAGGAAGAAAGACGTAACCCCCGCAAATAGAGGAAATCTCTTCTTCGGAGAGATCGATCTGATCTGAATGCTTTTCAGCGGCGGATGAATTGAAATCTTGATTTTGTCCGTACGTCATCATCGGGCCAGAGTAAGGAATGCTTAATTTACCACCCCGGAACTGGTCCTAGGCCTGAGTCCTGACAAGTGGTGGGAAGTCCTGTAAGGCCCTACAGGGGGCGAAATCCGGTTTTAGATCTGATTCGCCAGAAGGCTGAGCAGGCTGGCTTTCACTGTTGCTTGAAGCCATGCCTTCTTGACTTCCCTGGCCGCTCTTTCCTCCTCGCGTATCTGTTCTCTGATGCGTAATTGTTCTTGCTTCTCTCTTTGCTTTTGTTCCCCTTAGTCGTAAACCAGCTGAAGTTCATCCTGCTTATTGTCTAAATAGCTCACCATCGGCTTGGCTTGCATTGACGAGCCAGAGAACCGAACCGGCCGCCCAGGGATGAATGAACCAAGCTGGCTCACTCACCTGGATCAAGCTCTAATTCGTACTCGAAATAGTCCTTTTCATTTTCTTTCCCATCTTCAGCGCACCATCTACACGAAACAATAACTTGTTCCGCTCGCCATTCCCCGGACACGCGATTGGCAAATATCTTCATAACAGGACCGCCAGACTTAAGCCGGACATAATCGCCGATGCCGAACCGAGATCTTTCGGGATCCACAACAAAATGAGACATTGCGGAAAGCAAGATGAAACCCACTCAATTCTAAGGAACATCGTGAGTTTTTTGAAGGAGCAAAAAACATCCCTAGCAGAGGATGATTGGCTCGTGGCTGAGCGTTCTGTCAGATAGACGCCATGGCGGCCTGTGCCGCCCTGGTGGGCCCACGTCTGCCTCCCCGACCGCCATCGCTCTTGCTGATCCGTCGGGAGACGCTCTCCATCCGTCTCTCTTAGGGTCAGATCTATGACAGCTTCCGTGCCTGAAGCCCTGCTCTCCGTCCTGTCCCGCTTCGATGAGCCGATGGCGCTCTCGGCGGCGGACTGGCTGCTGCTGCTGCATCCGGTGCTGATGATCTTGTTCGTCTACCCGGTGGTGGGAGCCACGATCCGGCTGGGGATCCTTGTGCGGGAGAGGCGGCTGGAGATCAACCCGATTGCCGCCACGGTGCCCGTGGAGCATGTTGATCACGGCCGCTGGGTCACCACTGGCACCGTGGTGGCTGTGGTGTTGGCTCTGGTGGCCAATCTGGTCCGCAACGGGGCTGCGGACGGCACGGCCCCGCTGTTGCTGCCGGTTGCCGTGGCATTGGGCGGCTGCTTGGCGCTCTGGAGGCTTCGGCGCCCAGTGCCACGGGCGGCCGCTGCCTTTCTCAGCTGGGGCGCGCTGGCCCTGCTGGTGGCCCAGCCGCCGCTGTGGTTCCGTGGCGTGAGCCCGTGGGAGCGGCTCTGGGGCAACCATGCCATCAGCGGGGTGCTGCTCACCGGCTTGCTGCTGTTCGCCATGGCGGCCGCGCCGGAGATCCGATCCCGTGCGGCCTGGCGGCGGTTACACACCGCTGCCGCGTTCCTCACCGCCCTGCTGCTGGCGGTGCAGGCAATCAGCGGTAGCCGCGATTTATTGACGCTTCGCTGATTCCATCTCTTCTCTCCACCCGCATCGCCAGACGGCCGTAACGGTCCTGATAGAAGAGATTTTTGATCAAAGATTTGATAAAAGGATGGATGGAATCTGCGCTTGGGAGCACTCGCATCGTCTTGAGGTGGAATCTCCTGTTCATCAAGAAGATCTTCTGGCGAAATTTGCGTTTCTCCAACATTGTCTGATCCATCCCATGATCAATCTCGCTTTTATATGTTGTTTAGTCCATGAAGAACTAGCGTTTTTTGACCACGGCCGCTGACGGCTGCCTCGGATGCGGTCGTTAATCTGGGCGCGACCGTACAGCAAGCCATCAATGATGGCAGCACTTCATTGGCTGACATCAAGAAAAATGGTCTTCGTTCTAATTGGGAAGTGCGCGGTAAAAAGATCGCGGGCTATTGCAATGTGAATGGCAAGGAAAAGATCACCGAGTTCAAGCAAGGGCTCAACTGAGTGGGCAAGGAGACGCTCGTCCATGAGCAACTGATTGCCTGCCGCCACCCCACCCCCAAACAAAAAGCCCCCGCCGAAGCGGGGGCTCAAGATATTCAGCCCAAGGGCTGATTGCTCAATCAACCGATGGAAGGAGCGGTGAGGGCCACAGGGGTGGCTTGGGCAGACGCCAGATC
>JBIIJA010000214.1:0-4549 GCA_044234195.1 Cyanobium sp.
TTGTCGCCCCCTTCGGGACCCAGGTCGATGATCCAGTCGGCGCAGCGAATCACATCCAGGTTGTGCTCAATCACCAACACCGAGTTGCCCTTGTCCACCAGCCGTTGCACCACATCCACCAGCTTGTGCACGTCATAGAAGCTCAGGCCTGTGGTGGGTTCATCAATGAGATAAAGCGTTTTGCCCGTGGCCCGTTTCGAGAGTTCAGTCGCCAGCTTCACCCGTTGGGCCTCACCCCCTGAAAGGGTGGGAGCCGGCTGGCCCAGCTTGATATAGCCCAGGCCCACATCCACCAGGGTGCGCAGGCGATCGACTGCCTGGGGGATGGCGGCAAACTCCTCAGCGGCCTGCTCCACCGTCATCTGCAGCACATCGGCAATGGTGTGACCCCGGTAAGTCACCTGGAGGGTTTCACGGTTGTACCGCGCCCCCTTGCACACCTCGCACTGCACATAGACATCCGGCAAGAAATTCATCTCGATCACATTCACCCCCTGCCCGCCGCAGGCCTCGCAGCGCCCTCCCTTCACGTTGAAGCTGAATTGCCCCACCTGGTAGCCCCGAGCCTTCGCTTCCACCGTGGCGGCAAACACCTGGCGGATGGGATCAAAAGCTCCGGTGTAGGTGGCGGGATTGGAGCGGGGGGTGCGGCCAATGGGGCTTTGGTCGATCACGATCACCTTGTCGATCGCTTGGATCCCCCGCAATTCGCCAAGCCCTGAGGGGAAAGGCACCTTGAGGCCCAGCTGGTGTTCCAGGGCGGGGTGGAGAAGCTCGTTCACCAAGGTGCTCTTGCCGCTGCCGCTCACCCCGGTGACCGCCACCAGCCGCCCCAGGGGAATCTCCACCGAGAGGTCCCGCAGGTTGTTGCGGGTGCAGTTGAGCAGGCGCAGGCGGCGGCTTCCCGAGAGGCGCCGCTCTGGCGGGGTGGGAATGGTGCGGCGACCGCTGAGGTAGGCGCCGGTGAGGGAGTCTTCAGCGGCCAGCAGGGCTTCGATGCCCCCCTCGGCCACAATGCGGCCGCCATGCACCCCCGCTCCTGGTCCAATGTCCACCAGATGATCGGCCGCACGAATGGTGTCTTCGTCGTGCTCCACCACGATCAGGGTGTTGCCCAGGTCGCGCAGCTTCAGCAGGGTGGCCAGAAGGCGATCGTTATCGCGCTGGTGCAGGCCGATGCTCGGTTCATCGAGCACATACAGAACTCCCGTGAGGCCCGCCCCGATCTGGGTCGCCAGGCGGATGCGCTGGGCCTCGCCCCCGGAGAGGGTCATGGCCGGCCGATCCAAGCTGAGGTAATCCAGGCCCACATCCAGGAGAAACTTCAACCGCAGGCGGATCTCCCGCAACACCAGCTCACCGATCTGGATTTGGCGTGGGCTGAGCAGGGGTGTGCTGGCCTCACTGGAGCCCACCCCCATGAGGGCCTCAATGCGCCGCAGGGTTTCATCCACCCCCACGGCGGTGAGTTCATGGATGCGATAGGGGCCCATCCGCACAGCCAGGGCTTCAGGGCGGAGCCGCAGACCCTGGCAGGTGGCGCAGGGCACGAGCTCGAGGTACTTCTCCAGCTTCTGGCGGATGGCCTCCCCACTGGCGTCGCGCAGCTGGCGCTCCAGGATGGGCAAAATTCCCTCGAAGGGCCGCAGGAATCCCTTGCTTTTGCGGTAGCGGCTGTCGGCCTGGATCATGATCGGCTCCCGGCTGCCGTTCAGCAGCACATCCCGCTGCTCGTCACTGAGCTGGTTCCAGGGCGTTTTGAGTTCGAAGCCGAAGGCCTCCCCCACGCTGAAAAGCAGGGAGAAGTAATAGGAATTGTCCTTGTCGCTCCAGGGGGCGATCGCGGAATACACCGGCTGGGCAGGGTCGGGCACCACGCGTTGCACGGTGAAGCTCCGCAGATGGCCCAGGCCATGGCAATCGGGACAGGCGCCATAGGGGCTGTTGAAGGAAAACAGCCGGGGGGAGAGCTCCTCCATCACCGCGCCGTGCTCCGGGCAGGCGAAGTGTTCGGAAAACAGCCGCTCCCGCTCCCAACCCTCCGGGAGGGGCTCACCCTCCCTGGGCACCAACTCCACCAGGGCCAGCCCCTCCCCCCGCTTGAGGGCCGTGCGCAGGGAATCGGTGAGCCGCTCCGCCAGACCCTCCCGCGCCACCAGCCGATCCACCACCACCTCAACGGAATGGGCGTGGTTCTTGTCGAGCTCGATGTTGTCGGCCAGCTCCCGCACCTCTCCGTTGATGCGCACTCGGGCAAAGCCCTCCGCCACCAGGCCGGCAAGGAGCTTCACATGGGTGCCCTTCTTGCCGCGCACCACGGGAGCCAGCAGCTGATAGCGGGTGCCCTCAGGAAGGGTGAGGATGTGATCCACCATCTCATCGATGGTCTGGGGGCTGATGGGCCGATCGCAGTGGGGGCAATGGGGTGTGCCGGCCCGGCCGTAGAGGAGGCGCAGATAGTCCTGGATCTCGGTGACGGTGCCAACCGTGGAACGGGGGTTATGGCTGGTGGATTTTTGGTCGATGGAGATGGCTGGGGACAGCCCCTCAATGGCATCCACATCCGGCTTGTCCACCTGGCCGAGAAACTGGCGGGCATAGGCCGAGAGCGACTCCACATAGCGCCGTTGCCCCTCGGCAAAGATCGTGTCGAAGGCGAGGGAGCTTTTGCCGCTGCCGCTCACCCCGGTGAACACCACCAGGCGGTTGCGGGGGATCGTGAGATCCACATTGCGCAGGTTGTGCTGGCGCGCGCCCCGCACGCGAATCACATCCTCCAGGCGCTTGGTCAGCCCATCGGAGGGATCTTCCCCGGCGGCAGGCGCTCGCCCGGAGGAGGACTCTCTCCCAACGTGGGGACCACCATTCGGGGAGCCGTTAGCTGCGGAAGACCCGGCGCGGGCGCGGGGCATGGTGGGGAAGACCAGCAACGGCGAAGTCTACGGACAGTCCCCGATGGGGTGCCATCACCAGGGCGCTGGGCAGGCCCTGGACTCTGGTAACCCAACGCCAATCACACAACGCCAGGCGGCGTCTTGACAGGGGCGACGAAGCTTGGTGAAAATCATCATAATTATATCAATAGGGAGATCTTTCGTTGGAAATTTACGACGTCCTCAAATCAAACATCAGAGACTACAAATGGGCCAGTACAACTTTTACCGGTTTGCTTTGAGCTGCCGAAACCTTATCCCTACTCTTTATGATTGCAACTCCTCTGCTTTTAATTGCTAGTCAGTTCAGCCGATCAACGACTGTTGAAACAGAAAATTCTAGTTCTGCCCCTACAAGCCTAGCTGGGAGCAAGCGAATTGCCGAGCAGAAAGAGAAGATAGGAAAAAATCCCAACATCGGCACTCCATCGACTGATGGGAACACCAATCACTTATCTACAGGAGCTGACACTCCCACCCCTACTTTGAAAGGGATCATCAACGATTGGTCTACAGAGGCAGCCACTTTCACCAGCGTGGCAGCAACTATGGCAGGTCTAGCAATTGAACTCAACACACTTGAAGCCCCAGGGCACCTCGATGAACATTCCATGCAGGAGGTTCTCAAAAGAGTGCACTAGATTGAAAAGAAACATCTAGCCTATTGGTAGAAAGACATCGAAGAATCAGAGTCTTAAGGCTCACGCCTCGGCCAGACCACAGAGTTCCTCGCTGACCTGCCAAAGGCGGCGGCGCTGCTCAACATCGAGGGCGGCTGGCGCCACCCGCACCGCCTTGGGGTAACCCCGCATGCCGCCCCACTGATCAGGACCGTAGTGGCCACCAGCCTGGGCTTCTGGGGCTGTGGCGGCAAAGAGCTGGGGCAGTGCACCCATGGCGGCGCTCTGAAAGAGGGGATCCATCAAGCGGTAGGCGAAGGCCTCCAATTGGGAACCATTCATGGCCACCGAGGCGGGTTGGAGGTTGGTGCGAGCCAAGCCGGGATGGGCGGCCAGAGCCAGCACGCCTGTGCCCTGGGCCCGAAGGCGCTCTTGCAACTCCAGGGCGGTCATCACGTTGGCGAGCTTGCTCTGGCTGTAGGCCCGCCAGCGGTCATAGGAACGCTCTCCCTGCAGATCGTCGAAGGCGATGCGGCCGAAATATTGGGCGCCGGACGTGACGTACACCACCCGGGCACCCTCCTGAGCCCGCAGCAGGGGGAGCAGCAACTGGGTGAGAGCAAAGTGGCCGAGATGGTTGGTGCCGAACTGCAGCTCGAAACCGTCCCGGGTGAGCGTGCGAGGCGGGCCCATCACACCGGCATTGTTGATCAGCAGATCCAAGCGGCCATACCGATCGGCCAGGGTGGCGGCAGCGACGCGCACGCTGGCCAGATCGGCCAAATCCAAAGAGAGCACATCCAACGCTCCTTGAGGCCCATCCTGCTGCTGATGGGCCAGCTCCGTCAGAAGCTGGGCGCGGGCCTCCTCGGCCTTGCGCGGGGAGCGGCAGGCCATCACCACCGTCGCGCCCTTCGCAGCCAGGGCCCTGGCGGTTTCCAGCCCTAAACCACTGTTCGCACCGGTGACCAGGGCCACCCTTCCAGCCTGATCCGG
>JBIIJA010000216.1:0-4547 GCA_044234195.1 Cyanobium sp.
AGGCCGACTACGTGCATGGATTTGGACTTTGGTACGCCCGGCCTGGCGAGCCCCTGCGGGCCCTGGAGCTGGACGAAGGCCTGGCCTTTCGCCGCACCTGGGAGGACGGCCGCATCGCCCCGGTGGTGAGGCTGATGGGCTGGTGGGAACAGGCGATGCGGGAGGGACGTCCGATGGTGCCGGGCTTGGCGGAGGCTGTGGCGAGCCAGCGGGTCTGTGATGCGGCTTTCCAACGTCTTGGTCCCTCAGCCCTGTCGTCAGAGCCTTAGTCCAGTGATCCGCCTCAGCAGGCTGGACAGGTGCGCGGAAAGGCGCAAGGGAGGTTGGTATCGGAAAAGACGGGGAACCGCACGGCAAAACACCTGGAAACTTCAGTAGCGGTTGCTACCATTTTTCCATCGTTGACTGAGCGGGCCTCGTGGTTCCCACGGACCTGTTCGGCGGAAGTAGGGAGGTCTCGGCCCCCTGAAGCAACGCGCCATCCACCTGTTGATCCGTTAACAGACCCTTTAGGAGGCACTTCCATGTCCATCACCACCGCCCGACAAATGGCCCGTCAGGCTCAAGAAGCCCGCCGCGCCGCCCGGGAACACGACTATCTCGTTTCGGCCCTGCGTCGCGAACACTTGGTCGACTGATCCGCCGTTGGCCTGATGAGGCCAGCGCTCCTGGCTTCAAGAAAGCCATTGCAGGCTCTCTTGTTGCCTTGGAATCAGGCCCCGCTTTGGCGGGGCCTTTTTTGCCACAGCGTCTGGGGAGACCGGCAGGGAGATCCCCTAGACTCCCGCCCAGACCCGGCGGTTTAACCTGCCGCCGACGCATGTCCCACACACGAGGTTTTTCCCCATGGCGCTTGTTCCGCTTCGGTTGCTGCTCGATCATGCCGCTGAAAACGGGTATGGCATCCCGGCTTTCAACGTCAACAACCTGGAGCAGGTGCAATCGATCATGGAGGCGGCCTACGAGACGGATAGCCCCGTGATCCTTCAGGCCTCCCGAGGAGCCCGTCAATATGCCGGGGAGGCTTTCCTCAGGCACCTCATCTTGGCTGCGGTGGAAACCTATCCCGATATCCCGGTGGTGATGCACCAGGACCATGGCAACAGCCCAGCGACCTGCTACGGCGCCGCAGCCAATGGGTTCACTTCCGTGATGATGGATGGTTCCCTCATGGACGATGCCAAAACACCGGCCAGCTACGAGTACAACGTGGCCGTCACCAAGGAAGTGGTGGATGTGGCCCATGCCATTGGCGTGAGCGTGGAAGGTGAGCTGGGTTGCCTGGGTTCCCTGGAAACCGGCATGGGGGAGGCCGAGGACGGCCACGGGTTTGAAGGCAAGCTCGACCACAGCCAGCTGCTCACCGATCCCGCTGAGGCTGCCGACTTCGTGGCCAAGACCAAAGTGGATGCCCTGGCCATTGCCATCGGCACCAGCCACGGCGCCTACAAATTCACCCGCAAGCCCACCGGTGAAGTGCTGGCGATCAGCCGCATCGCCGAGATCCACAAGGCCATCCCCAACACCCACCTGGTGATGCACGGCTCCTCCTCCGTTCCCCAGGAGTGGCTGGACATGATCAACAAGTACGGCGGTGCCATCCCCGAGACCTACGGTGTGCCCGTGGAAGAAATCCAGGAAGGCATCCGCAACGGCGTGCGCAAGGTGAACATCGACACCGACAACCGTCTGGCCTTCACGGCCGCCATCCGTGAAGCTGCCGCTAAGGATCCCGCCAACTTCGATCCCCGCCACTTCAACAAGCCCGCCCGGGCCTATATGAAGCAGGTGTGCCTGGATCGCTACCAGCAATTCTGGTGCGCCGGCAACGCCAGCAAGATCAAGCAGCGCGACATCAACTACTACGCGGCCCTCTATGCCAAAGGCGCTCTCGATCCCAAGACTGCCGTTGCAGCCTGACCCTCAGGGGTTGAGCAACGCAATCCCCCCACTCTGTGCCGGGGCTCCTTCGGGAGCCCTGTTTTTTTGTTCTGTTTAGGGTAAGGGGCTTGATGGGGACTGGCCAGGTTGCAACCAACGTTCGCTGATGGAGCCATCATTGGCCGTATTGTCTGTTGGGCTTACCAATTTGTTGAGGGCGGTGCGCAGATCCCTTTCCATCACAAAGCGGCGGCCGTCTGAGACCACCACGCGCACAAGGGTGGGTAAGTTGTTACTTTTCGACTCCAGATAAATCGGTTCCACATAAAGCAAGCCTTGGCCAATCGGAAGCACCAGCATGTTGCCCCGAAATAGGCGAGAGCCCATGCGGTTCCACAGGCCAAACTGGAGGCTGATGGAGGGATCTTGATCGGTGAGAGCAGAGATCTGCTGGGGGCCCAGTAGAAGCCGTTGTTGCGGGAAGCGCACGAGGAGGAGTTCCCCATAATTAGGCGGGTCGTTGCGAGCAGCGAGCCATCCCACCAGGTTGGTGCGTTTCAGAGGAGTGAAGGGCAACAACATCACAAACTCTGAACGATCTTCGCCTGGCAGCTCCATGGTGACGTAGTAGGGCTGCACAGGTGTTGTGGTGTTTCCGTAGATCTCCAATGGCACACTCCATACATCATCTCCGTTATAAAACGTGCGCACATCTGTCACGTGATAACGCAAAAGCCTTTCCGACTGAATGTTGAATTGGCTCTGAGGCACACGGATGTGCTGAAGCAGGGTTTTTGGCATGCTCTCAATAGGCCGAAAGAGCTCTGGAAAGGCTTTGATCCAGGTTCGCAGCACGGGATCATCCCGATCGCTCACATACAGCCAGAGCCTGCCGTCGTGGGCATCCACCACTGCTTTGACAGGATTGCGGAAATAGCGCAGTCCCTGGGGATTGGGATCACTGTATGGATAGGAACGGCTCTTGGTGAAGCCATCGAGCAGCCAGTATTGATGTTGTTCCGATCGGTAACCTTTGCCTCCTGGCACCCGCGCGGTGACCAAATAAGGTTGGCTTTCAAAGCTCAGGAAAGGGGCCAATGCCTCAAGCCGCTTGTTCACCTCCCTACGAAGCAGCAAGAGGGAGCGGGGGGTGATGGAACCAGTGAACAAGAGTCTTGGCTCGTGCAGATAAAGCGCTGCGGCCAGTTTTTGCCAGCCCTGGGCTAAGGGGATGCCCAAGGTGCCGTCGTAATGGGTGTAAACATTGAGATCTCCTTCGGGGTAGGAAAATTCCTTCACCCGGGTGGGAGCAATGGCGTAAGGGGCTGGGCCGGAGGAGAAATAGAGGCTGGGGCGGCCGATGGGAAGGGCCTGTTTGGCCTCGGCATCGCTGATGCCCAGTTGGGGGATCCCCTGCACCCTGGCGCTGCGGCCCAAATCCTTCACGAAAAACAGGGGCAGCCCGTCAGGTCCAGCCGCATTGACGGGTGAGACCGTGAAGCCATGGCCATGGGTGAACACCAGATGCTTGTTCAACCAGGTGCGCGAGCCCTTTGGCAGGGCCTGACTATCCAGTTCCCGGGCGGCAATCAACACCTGTTGGCTCGTGTCCCGGGGTGAGAGGCCCTGGAGGGGGTAGCGATCCACGGCCGCAGAGGTAAAGGCGTAGTAGAGCCGGAGCTGCTGCAGCTGGCGGTTTGCGGCAATGAGCGGTTGGCTATCCCACAGGCGGATGTTGTCCAGGGTGCCGGGGGACGATGCCAGGTCGGCCTTGCTGACCTTTTGGCGTGGCTCCAGAGTGAGGCTGCGCACCCGCTCCAAGCCAAAGGCCTTGCGGGTGGCCTCGATGCTGCGCTGGAGATAGGGGGTTTCCAGGCTCAATTCCCGAGGCTGCACCAAAAACCGTTGCGCCAGGGGAGCCAGCACCCATTCACTCAGGGGCACCGTGAGGCTGGTGATCGAGAGGGGGATGAGCACCCCCCTTCGCAACCATCCCTCCGGCACGGGCACCAACAAGCCCGCCGCCGTGAGGAAGAGCAACAGGGCCAAGAGCAGGCGCAGGGGCAGACGCACGTGCAGATCCACCCAGCCGGCGCCGGCGGCGACGCCGCTGCCTTCCACCATGAGATCGAAGGGCGCCAAGGCACTGCTCAGCCCAGCCACCAAGGCCAGCACGGCCAGCTGGGGTTGCAACACCTGCTGTTGTTGGCGGGAGAGACCGCCAAAGGTGAGATCGGAAAGGGTTGTGCCTTCGCTCAAGGTGAGCAACAGACAGGCCGCCAGGCCTACCGCGATCTGGGCGATGGCCACGCTGAGCAACAGATGGATTGCTGGCAGGCGCAGCACTGTGAAGGAGAGATCCAGCCCCGTCAGCGGATCCCCCTCGCCAAACGGGGTGGCCAGAAGCGCCGGCAACCAGAGGCTCCAGCCTCTGGCGAGGGCCGTGGCTGATGCTGCCAGGGCGGCGGTCAGCACGACGCGCAAGGTGGTGAGAGGCCAAACCAGCAGGGGGGGGATCAGCAGCGCGATCAAGGCCAGCAGAGCTGGCGTGGCCAGATCCTTCAACACCGAAACCCCCGTGATCACTTCTCCGCTGAAGGGAGCGCCGATGAGTCCTCGGGCTTGTATCAACAGATAACTCAGCCCTCCCGTTAGCAGGAGCATCA
>JBIIJA010000217.1:0-4544 GCA_044234195.1 Cyanobium sp.
GGTCCGCTTCCAGGCGGACCGCGGCTAGAGCCGCATGCACTTCGGCATAGCGCGGGGGCCGCACAGCATCGGAGGTGGAAGTGTTCATGCAAGCACCATGGCCGTGCTGCCGAGAAAGATCTGTAGCCAATCCACCGACAGAATGCTTCTTCAAAATTCTTATGGCCAGGCCGATGGTGCGAGCAGGGCGCTGGAGCAAGGGGGCGGCGGTGGCTGATCGGCCATGGGGGCACTCGATAAACGATCTGGTTTTGCCTCCAGGTTCAAGAAGAAAACAGGCAGTCAAGAGCCATCACATGCCCAAGCAATGGAAAGGCCATTGCATGCGCATGCAATAAAAAAACGATGATTAAGCACCATGATTGTTGAAATATAACGCGATTTAAAGACAAGACCGCCAGTGATGTCTAAGGTCGAACAGCATGCATCTCTCCCATGCCTTCCATGCCCATCGGGTGCCGCGGCAGCTTTCGACGGATGGTGGCCAGCACGTCGGCCACTGGACTGGCCTTGGGCCTTGTGGGCTGCGGCACCACCAACACACTCAACGGCGCTGGCGCTTCCTTTCCTGCCCCGATCTACCAGCGGTGGTTTCAAGACCTAGCGAACCAGGGGGTGCGGGTGAACTATCAGTCCGTGGGATCCGGTGCCGGAGTGCGTCAATTCATCTCACGCACGGTGGATTTCGCCGCCAGCGACATCCCGATGAAATCTGAGGACATCGCCAAGGTGCCGCAAGGAGTGGTGCAGATTCCGATGACCGCCGGTGCCA
The DNA here is from genome assembly GCA_044234195.1 of Cyanobium sp. Lineage (GTDB taxonomy): Bacteria > Cyanobacteriota > Cyanobacteriia > PCC-6307 > Cyanobiaceae > Cyanobium. The sequence continues at coordinate 773 of JBIIJA010000217.1, forward strand.
TCGCGGTGGCCTACCAGCACAAGGGCTGTGACCTCAAACTGAGCCAACCTCAGCTGGTGGCCATCTTTCAAGGCAAAGTCACCAACTACAACCAGGTGGGCTGTGCGGCCAAACCCATCAAGGTGGTGGTGCGCTCCGACGGTTCGGGCACCACGGCAAACTTCACCGCCCACCTGGCCGCCATCGATGCCTCCTGGAAAGAGCAAGTCGGAACAGGGAAGAGCGTCAAATGGCCAGTCGGCACTGGAGCCAAGGGCAACGAGGGGGTGGCGGCCCAGCTCAGCCAGATTGATGGGGCCCTGGGCTATGTGGAGGCAGCCTTCGTGAAGCCCCCGCTGCAGGCCGCCGCACTCACGAATGCTGCGGGACGTGTGGTGAAACCCACGGCACAAAGCGAGCAAGAGGCCCTCGCCGCCATCGACCTCGGGCCCGATCTCATTGGTGGCAATGCCAATCCTCAGGCGGGCTATCCGATCGTGACCTTCAGCTGGATTCTTCTCTACAAGAGTGGCAATGGGGCAAACCATGCCACCTTGAACAAGGTGTTCAGCCACACCCTCTCTCCACCAGCCCAAGCCATGGCAGAGAGCATGGGATACATCAGCTTGCCACCAGCCGTCATGAAGAAAGGCAGGGCAGCCCTGGCCACGATTCAGCCTTGAGGTGAGGGAGAGGGGCGAGAGAAGGCGAGAGCTGCCTTACAGGGAGCAGCCTTGGCGAAACTCAAGGGTTTCTGGAGTTTGCCCATCAATGGACCAACCGTAAAACTGCAGCAGTTCCGTAAATTGGCACACCTGTTGATTGGTGGAAAATGCCTGGCAGGAGGTAGCTTCAGCACTCTCAGCCATGGGTGCTGGCGAGTGGCAAGCCGAAAAAAGTGAATCGCCTTGCTGATAGATCTGCCATGTCCCCTTAAAGGGTTTGGCATGGTCAACAAGCGTGAGAAGCAGGTGGCCGTTCATGGCAGATCGCTCCAACGAATGGGCTTCAATCCTCTCTAGCTCACCCACCCACCACAGGAGGCAACCCACACGATTGCTACAGACAATTCCCATATCCACACAACAATTGGTAGCAAAGAAAACAGAGCCAACCCTGGTGGCGCAAGCGTAGGGAGTCTTCACTGGGGCCAAGAGTGTGAGGGGCTGGCTTTGCGGAAGATCAACATGTGATTGTTGGCGGGCATGGGAATGGTGGCGGCTGGCTCTAGGCCCACCGTGATGGCCTGCTCCCCAATCTCCAGTGCATCGCGCACCCCCATGGCAGGATCCAGGCTGCGCAAAAACCCATCAAACGCCTCATTGCTTGGGGAATGGTGCACACCCCCCTGATGAAAGGGGCCATAAATCAGCAGCAAGCCTCCAGCCTCAAGCACTTTCGTCGAACCCGCCAAAAAAGCGGGCAAGAGCTTTTGAGGAAAGATGTGAAGGGTGTTGGCCGTGAACACCGCATCAACCATTGGGCTGGGCCACTGGCTCCTATTCCCCACATCCAGTTCCAAGGGCGGGAGGAGCCTTGCACCGGGAGCCAAAGCCTTTGGGGAGGCCAAACCTTGCACCAGTTCTGGAAGGTGATCAAGGCGTTCCGTGGTCTGCCAGATGAGCTGCTCAAGCTGCTGACAAAAAAAGAGGGCATGTTGCCCGCCGCCGGAGCCGATTTCCAACACGCGAGCCCCCTGAGGCAACCATCGGCGGAGCGCCTCCAGGATGGGGTGCTTGTTACGTTCACAGGCTGAAGACAAGACCGATCCACCCTTGATCTCCCATTGTGCCCATGGCTGGCGGCAACCCTTACCTTGAGATGAACGCCGTGGAGGCCTGGCTCGGCCCTCGCCGTGTGTTTGAGAATCTGACGTTGTCTCTGTTCCAAGGGGAACACACGGTCATTCTCGGACCCAATGGCTCTGGCAAAAGTTCCCTGATCAAGCTTCTGAGTCGAGAGCTTTATCCTGTCGTGCGGCAGGGCTCCTGGCTTCGAGTGTTTGGGGAAGACACCATCAATCTCTGGCAACTGCGTTCGCGCATGGGGGTGCTCTCCCAAGAGCAACACACCACCTACAGAGGCGATGTTCAGGCCAAAGATGTGGTGCTCTCAGGATTTTTTGGCTCCGTTGGCTTGGGGCGCAGTCAGCGGCCCGAACACCACCAGCATCTGAGGGTTAGGGAACTCATGGCCCAGATGGGTTTAGCCGATCTGGCGGAGCACCCTTTGGGCCAACTCTCCGAAGGCCAAAGGCGGCGTTTTCTGCTGGCAAGGGCCCTGGTGCATGATCCCGAAGTCCTTGTGCTAGACGAACCCACCAACGGCCTCGATCTTCAAGCAAGGCATCAATTCCTAAATCATCTGGACGTGCTGGCCAGGAAGGGCACCACCGTGCTGCTGGTCAGCCATCGCATCGAAGAAATCCTGCCGGTGATCAGTCGCGCAGTGTTCCTCAAGGCCGGAAGCGTGGTGGCCTCTGGGCCAACGGCTGAATTGCTTCGGGATAAACCCCTGAGTGCCCTATTTGGCACCCCCCTAAAAGTGTTGTCCCATCAAGGGTTTAGGCAGGTGCTACCAGAAACAGAACCCACTTGAGCGATCGCTAGGGATCAGATTTGAACAAGGTTTGCAAAACAGCTTTGGTGGACTCTTGACCTTGACTTGCCTACCTAGCGCCAAACTCTGGCGCAAGCGGGTTTTCCGATCAAACCGAATCAGTTGTACTGCGGTCTTTCGATGGGCTCCCCCCTTCGCCGATCGTCCCAGGAAATTTCAGGGGAGCTGCAGTAGCCCAAACCCCCTTTGAGTCGTTACACTGAGAATGTTCTATGGGGAACGAATCATGTTGACTGGAGCTGACCTTCTCAGCAAAGTGAAAGAGCTGGGTGATGTCTCCAAATCGGAGCTCGTACGCAGCTGCGGCTACGTCAGCACCAAAAAGGATGGCACCGAGCGGCTCAATTTCACCGCTTTCTATGAAGCCCTGCTTGAGGCCAAAGGGGTCAACCTTGCCGAGCACGGCTCTGCCAAAGGCAAAGCTGGTCGCAAACTCAGCTATGTGGCCACAGTGCAAGGCAACGGAAACCTGCTGGTGGGCAAAGCCTATACAGCACTGCTCGACCTCAACCCTGGCGATGAGTTTGAGATCAAGCTGGGTCGCAAGCAGATTCGCCTGGTGCCAGCGGGGGCTGCAGAGGAAGAGTGAGGGCTTGGGTCTTCAGCACACATGGGGGCAGGCCTTCTGCCCCTCCACGTGTCTCTTGGAGCCCAGCCAATGCTTTTTTACCCAAAACCATGCCCATTCAGCGGTAAGCCAAGGTCGACACTTGCTCACACCTTGCCGAAGCCTGGCTGATGCTGGAAGTTGCGCTGGCCATCGTGGAGCAGGAGGGCAAATGGCTCCTTCAACTTCGCGATGATCTCGATTGGATTGTCGCTCCGGGCTGTTGGGGCCTCTTTGGAGGCCATCTGGAGCCCGGAGAAACCCCTGAAGAGGCCCTCAGACGGGAGTTATTGGAAGAAATTCGCTGGGAAGCAGGGCCTCTGAGCTACTGGTTTGCCGACCAAACCCCCCAGCGCCTAGCTCATTTTTTTCTCGCCTCCCTGGGTGAGCCTCTGGAACGTTTGCGGTTGCAGGAGGGACAGGATTTTCTGCTTGCAGATCTGGACGATCTGCGTCATGGGATGGTCTGGAGCCCCGTGGTGCAGGAATTCAGGCCATTGGCGGCCTCTCTGCAGCTTGCCGTCAAGAGATTCACCCTTGAGCGAGGGGGCAACAGATGAGAAGGGT
>JBIIJA010000380.1:0-2735 GCA_044234195.1 Cyanobium sp.
GCCCTGCCGCCAAAGCAAAGGCCACCACACCAAGCAGGGAGGTGTTCATGCTGCTGCTGAACTTTTATGTCACCACCGGCTGGGCCGGGGGATGGCGCTGAAGAGCCTCCTTACAGTACCGGCGGTTGTTACTGGCCTTGCCATGACTGGAAGCTTTGTCGCCGCTTGGATGCCCTCCGTGTTTATCCCCCTGGTGGGAATCCTTGGGCCTGCCGTGGCCATGGCCCTGCTGTTCAACGTGATTGAAGCCAGCGACTGATCCGTCGCCGTTGCCAAACCACCACAAGCACCCATTCCCCCCTCCGCCATGACCGTCACCCCTGTGGCCGACCCCTGTGTCGGCAACCTGGCGACTCCCGTCAACAGCAGCTATTTCACGAAGGCTTTCCTCAACGCCCTGCCGGCCTACCGCCCTTCCCTCTCGCCCAATCGGCGGGGTCTGGAGGTGGGGATGGCCCATGGCTTCTTCCTCTTTGGGCCCTTCGCCCTCACAGGCCCCCTGCGGCTCACGGAATACGCCAACACCGCCGGTCTGCTGGCCACCATCGGCCTGGTGTCGATCCTCACGGTGTGCCTCTCGATCTATGGCACCGCCGGCCGCGGCCCCAATGTGCAGCCCCCAGACGCCACGATCGACCATCCCCCTGCGGATCTCTTTACCAAGGCCGGCTGGGCGGAATTCGCCAGTGGCTTCTGGCTCGGAGGCTGCGGTGGCGCCGCCTTCGCCTGGTTCCTCTGCAGCACGGCCATCGTCTCTCCCTTGGTGAAGATTGCCGGTGGCGTTTGGAGCGTGAACTGAGCCCTCAAGATGTTTTGACAACCAAGTTGTCAAACGAGGCCCTGGCGGATCGCCGGGGCTTTTTTATGCCTAGGTGGGTGAATCGACAAAGGCTTGGACTGAACCATGATTTGAACAGTTCCTCCTGGGTGCGCCGGGATAAATCCTTGGGCCCGCAAGCTCATGCGTGTGAATGCGAAGAAATCGGCTCAGGGGCCTATTTGGAATCGATTAACATTTGGCTGAGTTGTATGAGATAGGCGCGAAATTGTGAGACCCTAGAGAAGTGGCGGATTTGCATCGAACGCTATGTACAAATTCAACATGGGTTCTTTTCGATCACCTTTTTCATCGAACTCTATTAAACCTGTAGCCCCTGGTCCCACGGTACAGCAATCACAAACTTGGCCAATGACCTTGGCGTATGCCGAAGTCCCTCCTGGCTTCGCTTGAATGTCTTTCAATTGCAATCACGGGATCGAAATCCATTTTTCCTAATCGAGATTCATATCCTCCTAATTTCAAAACGTGCCCATTGAACTTCTCAAGCTCTTCGAGTCCCGGCTATAGCTAATAAACACTTTGATTGGAGAGCTTGAGCCTCCTAAGAGCGCATCTTCTGGTTGCTCTTCGTGCATTCATAAAAAAGCCCCCGGAATGAAGCCGGGGGCAAAAGACGTCCCTCAAGGAGACAGGGTTGAACGGATGGCTATCCGAACTTGCCTGCAGTGGAGGCGATCAAGAAGGCGGCGTAGGTGAGGAAGAAGCCCACGGTGAAGTGAGCCAGACCCACCACCCGGGCCTGAACGATCGAGAGAGCCACAGGCTTGTCGCGCCAGCCCACCAGGTTGGCGAGCGGCGTGCGCTGGTGCGCCCAAACGATGGTTTCAATCAACTCCTGCCAGTAACCCCGCCAGGAGATCAGGAACATGAAGCCTGTGGCCCACACCAGGTGACCGAACAGGAACATCCATGCCCACACCGCCAAATTGTTGGTGCCGGAGGGGTTGTAGCCGTTGATCAACTGGGAGCTGTTGAGCCACAGATAGTCGCGGAACCAGCCCATCAAATAGGTGCTGGATTCGTTGAACTGGGCCACGTTGCCCTGCCAGATGGCGAGGTGCTTCCAGTGCCAGTAGAAGGTGACCCAGGCCACCGTGTTCAGCGCCCAGAAGAGGGCCAGGTAGAAGGCATCCCACGCCGAAATGTCGCAGGTGCCGCCCCGACCAGGGCCATCACAGGGGAAGGAGTAGCCGAAGTCCTTTTTGTCGGGCATCAGCTTGGAACCCCGGGCATCCAGGGCACCCTTCACCAGGATCAAGGTGGTGGTGTGCAGACCCAGGGCGATGGCGTGGTGCACCAGGAAGTCGCCAGGGCCGATCTGCAGGAACAAGGAGTTGTTACCTGCATTGATGGCCTCCAGCCAACCGGGCAGCCAGACGGCGCCGGGGCCGGGAGCGTTGCTCACCAGGCTGTTGGGGTTGGCCAACAGCACATCCATGCCGTAGAGGGCCTTGCCGCTTGCCGCTTGCACGAACTGGGCGAACACCGGCTCCACCAGGATCTGCTTCTCGGGGGTACCGAAGGCCACCACCACGTCGTTGTGGACGTAGAGGCCCAGGGTGTGGAAGCCCAGGAAGAGCGACACCCAGCTCAGGTGGCTGATGATCGCTTCCTTGTGCTCCAGCATCCGAGCCAACACGTTGTTTTTGTTGGCTTCCGGGTCGTAATCCCGAATGAAGAAGATGGCGCCGTGGGCGAAGGCACCGCACATCAGGAAGATGGCGATGTATTGGTGGTGGGTGTAAAGGGCCGCCTGGGTGGTGTAGTCCCGCGCGATAAACGCGTAGGAGGGCAGCGCATACATGTGCTGCGCCACCAGGCTGGTGACCACACCCAGCGAGGCCAGAGCCAATCCCAGCTGGAAGTGCAGGGAGTTGTTGATCGTGTCGTACAG
>JBIIJA010000013.1:0-14762 GCA_044234195.1 Cyanobium sp.
TGGGGTACCCCAGTCGCAGTCGGCTCACCCGCTATGCCGATCTGATGCTCCTGCGGCGAGCCCTGGAGGCCCTCCCGGCTGGGTGTGAGCCAGGCTATGCACCCATCCCCCTTCGACGATCCGATCTTCTGGACCAGTGCGATGGTCTGTTGGACCGCTTGGGGTGGACGACCGATCGGGCTCGGCAGTGCTTGGAGCAGCACTTTGCCGCCACAAGTCGTCAGCACCTGCCTGATGAGCAGTTATTGGCGTTCAACTTGCTGCTGGAGGGGGAACTCATGGAGTCGTCCCAGCGGGCGTAGTGCACACCTTTGCGTAAACTTGACAGCACTTGCAACTTGCGAAGCAACCGCCATGACCATTCCCATAGGCATCAATGGCTTTGGCCGGATCGGCAGGTTGGTCTTTCGCAGGGCATGTGCCTCTGCAGATGTCGAGGTTGTGGCCATTAATGACCTGATTGATGTTGATTATATTGCATACATGCTTCGATATGATTCTACCCATGGTCGCTTCCGCGGAGATGTGGCCGTTCAGGATGGGGCTCTTTTTGTCAACGGTCGCAAGATTCGCATCACAGCTGAGCGGGATCCTGAAAATCTTCATTGGGATGAGGTTGGTGTGCACACCGTTCTTGAATCCACTGGTTTTTTCCTCACGGATGCCCTGGCCAGAAAGCACATCACAGCAGGCGCTAAAAAAGTCGTCCTTTCGGCTCCCTCGAAGGACGACACACCTATGTTTGTGATGGGTGTGAACCACCTCACCTATGCCGGCCAAGAGATTGTTTCCAACGCTTCATGCACCACAAACTGTTTGGCGCCCATGGCCAAAGTTGTGCATGACAACTTCGGCATCCTCAATGGCTTGATGACGACCGTGCACGCTACGACGGCAACCCAAAAGACCGTCGATGGCCCCTCTGTTAAAGACTGGAGGGGCGGGCGTGGAGCGGCGCAAAACATCATTCCTTCGTCCACCGGTGCGGCCAAAGCTGTGGGGCGGGTGATTCCGGCCCTGAACGGCAAGTTGACAGGGATGGCGTTTCGGGTCCCGACACCAAATGTCTCAGTGGTGGATCTCACAGTGAATTTGGAGCGCCCCGCAAGCTATGACCAGGTTAAGGCGGCGATGAAAGCCGCTTCTGAAGGAGACCTGGCTGGCATTTTGGCTTACACAGAAGATGATGTGGTCTCAACAGACTTCTTAGGTGAATCTTGCACTTCAATTTTTGATGCCGGAGCCGGGATTGCTCTCTCTGAAACCTTTATGAAGCTTGTTTCCTGGTATGATAATGAATGGGGATATTCTTGCAAATGTGTAGACTTAATTCGCCATATTCATGGATAACTTGCATTCGGCCTGTAACATATTTTTTACCTTAGCAGAATTCATTTGGGAGGAATAGGCTTCTTTCTCAAGCTTTTTCTCCCACTGAGTTGTATCGGCATAGATGGGATCTTTTAACTTATCATTTATTGAGTCATTATTGTTGGCCACATGGAGGCCAAGAGCTACAGGCCTGGCATTTAAGGATCCCCCCCTGCAGCTTTGGGCGACATGGATGGCTTCGTGATTAAGAACTCGCAGGAAATCAACCGATCCTTTTTGGATTAATTTTGGCTGGATCCGAAGCTTTCCCATGCGATGATCCCACTCCCCTGCCGCTCCCTTTTTGAGTGGGGGTTCAAGAAAAACTTTCACTCCTGCTTTCTTCAGGGCACCCAAGAGTTGAAGAATGTCCTTTCGTTCTTGCTCGAATGTGGGAGGTGATTCGACCAGCTGCCGGAGCTCAGCAACACTCAGATCCCTTTCGTCCAGGCGACGCTTGTAGAGGTAGCGGGTCGATCCATCGGCCAGGATTTCTTCCCGGGGTTCCCATTGCCGATCTGCCGATTCCAATTGCACCATGAGATCATTGGCATTCAATGTGACTAATTCGCGGATGGCGCCATCCGCTGGAGTCAAGCTGCCCCGTAGATCACTTGTTCGAAAGCGATTGGAGACCTCAGTTGGCCAAAGTTCCACCAGATCGGGAAGGGTGAGGAGGCTGAGACCCAATCCCGCCAATCCCAGCGCCCACTGGTAACCCGTTGGCAACTTGGAAACCTTCTCTAGCTTGCGGCTGCAGCGCACGCATGTGGGGGCGATGGCAGGTTTCCTCCTATATCGAAATGGCAGGCAATCACAAGCTGGACATTTATACAAATACACCGGTAGCCATGAAATTTCCATGAAATTATCACAAGCTTCCTCCCTTGTCAGCAGCCTGTCCCCCCCCGCCAGTCTGTCCCTAAAGGCCTAGGGCCGCTTGCGGGGGACTTGCGAGGATCAGAAGCTCTCTCCTGCTGACCCCATGCCCCTTTCCGCCCTGGTGCGCCAATTGCAGCAGGCGCCGCTCACGGCAGAGGTGCTGGAGAGGGCCCAACGAAAGGATCGCCTTCTCCTTCGAGGGGCTAGCCGCGTTGCCAGGGCGTTAGTCACCAGCGCCATGGCCCGGAGGGCGGAGGCCCCCCTGCTGGTGATTGTTCCCACCTTGGAGGAGGCGGGGCGCTGGGCCGCTTTGTTGGAGCTGATGGGTTGGAGCAGTCAGCTCTATCCCACCAGCGAGGGCTCTCCCTATGAGCCCTTTGATCCCACCAGTGAAATCACCTGGGGTCAGATGCAGGTTCTCAGTGATTTGCTCAAGGGAGCACCCATCGCTCTGGTGGCTACCGAGCGGGCTCTGCAGCCCCATCTCCCACCTCGGCAGGTTCTGGCAGAGCGTTGTCTCACCCTCAAACGGGGGGAGACTGTCTCCCTCGATGAACTGGCTGACACCCTCACGCGCCTGGGGTATGAGCGGGTTTCAGCGATCGAGCAGGAGGGAACCTGGAGCCGCCGCGGTGACATCTTGGATGTCTATCCGGTTAGCTCAGAACTGCCTGTGCGCCTGGAATTCTTTGGCGATGAGCTCGAGAAACTGCGGGAGTTTGATCCGGCCACCCAGCGCTCCCTTGATGGCATCGAGCAAGTGTTGCTCACCCCCACCAGCTTCAGCACCCTTGTGGCGGAAGCCCTGCGGGAGAAGCTTCCGCCGTCCCTCGAAGCCATTCTCGGCGTCGAAGCCTCGACCCGCCTTTTGGATGGGGCGACTCCAGAAGGGCTCCGCCGGCTCCAGGGATTGGTGTGGGCCCAGCCTGCCAGTTTGTTGGACTATCTCCCAGCGGACACCCTGATTGCCGTGGACGAGCGCCGCCATTGTCTGGCCCATGGCCAGCAGTGGTTCGACCATGCCTCGGACCATCATCGGGAGCTGTGCCAGGAGTGGCTTGCCCAAGCCCCAGGGGAGCCCCTTGCCTCCCTGCCTGGTGGTCTCCATCGCCCCCCCCAAGAGGTCTTGGCCAGCCTGGAGGCCTTTGCTGGATTTGATTTGGCGGAACTTTTGGAGAGGGATGGGGCGCCCAACAGTTTTGATTTGGCGGCTCGTCCTGTGCCTGCCCACCCCAATGCCTTCGGCAGGCTGGCGGAACAGCTGCGCGGCTATCTACGCGACCAGCAGCAGGTGTGGTTGGTCTCAGCCCAGCCCACCCGGGCTGTGGCTCTGCTGGAAGAGCACGACTGCATCGCCCGCTTTGTCCCCAACCCCGCCGATCTACCGGCCATTGAGCGACTCCTCGGCCAACACACACCCGTTGCGCTCAAAAGTCGGGGCACCGCTGAGTTGGAAGGCCTTCAACTGCCTGCGTGGAAGCAAGTTCTGGTTACGGATCGGGAGTTCTTTGGCCAACACACATTGGCTGCCACGGGTTTTGTCCGTCGACGCCGTCGCTCAGCCAGCCGCACGGTCGATCCCAATCGGATGGTGCCCGGTGATTTTGTGGTTCACCGCAACCATGGCATCGGCCGATTTTTGAAGCTTGAGAAATTGGTGATGGCCGGGGAAGCCCGCGATTACTTGGTGGTGCAATACGCCGACGGGCTGCTGCGGGTCGCGGCGGATCAGCTCGGAAGTCTCGGTCGCTATCGAGCCACCGGTGAGGGTCTGCCTGAGCTCAATCGCATGGGTGGCACAGCTTGGCAGCGGAGCAAAGAGCGGGCGGCTAAGGCCATCCGCAGGGTGGCCATGGATCTGGTGAAGCTCTATGCCGAGCGGCATCAAATCGCTGGTTTTGCCTTTCCTGTCGACGGGCCGTGGCAACAGGAATTGGAGGATTCCTTTCCCTATGACCCCACCCCTGATCAAATCAAGGCCATCGCGGACGTCAAGCGCGATATGGAACGCTCCCAGCCCATGGACCGTTTGGTGTGCGGCGATGTGGGGTTTGGCAAAACGGAGGTGGCCATTCGCGCCATCTTCAAGGCCGTCACCGCTGGTAAGCAGGTGGCCATGCTTGCCCCCACCACAGTGCTGGCCCAGCAGCACTGGCGCACTCTCAGTGAGCGCTTTGCCCCCTACCCCTTGAAGGTGGCCCTGCTCAATCGTTTCCGCACCAGCAACGAGAGGCGATCCATCCTTGATGGCTTGGCTGCAGGGCAGGTGGATGTGGTGGTGGGCACCCATCAGTTGCTGGGCAAAAGCACCACGTTTAAAGATCTCGGCTTGCTGGTGGTGGATGAGGAACAGCGCTTTGGCGTGCAACAGAAAGAGAAGATCAAAGCCCTCCGCAAGGACGTGGATGTGCTCACCCTCAGCGCCACGCCGATTCCCCGCACCCTTTACATGAGCCTCTCGGGGGTGCGGGAGATGAGTCTGATCACCACACCACCCCCGTTGCGCCGGCCGATTCGCACCCATCTGGCCGCCTTTGATGAGGAAGCGGTGCGCAGTGCCGTCCGTCAAGAACTCGACCGGGGCGGCCAGGTGTTTTATGTGGTGCCGCGAGTGGAGGGGATGGAAGAGTGCGCGGAGCGCCTCCGCAGCATGTTGCCTGGCATGCGGTTGATCACGGCCCATGGCCAAATGCCCGAGGGTGAATTGGAGAGTGCCATGGTGGCCTTCAACAGTGGTGAAGCGGATGTCATGCTCTGCACCACCATTATTGAAAGTGGTTTGGATATCCCAAGGGTGAATACGATTCTTGTCGAAGATGCCCATCGCTTTGGCCTGGCCCAGCTCTATCAGCTCCGAGGGCGGGTTGGTCGCAGTGGCATTCAGGCCCACGCCTGGTTGTTCTTTCCCGGTGAGGCCTCCCTCAGTGAAGCGGCCCGTCAGCGCCTACGGGCGATTCAAGAATTTGCCCAATTGGGTTCTGGCTATCAGCTGGCCATGCGCGACATGGAAATTCGTGGGGTGGGCAATCTGCTGGGTGTGGAGCAAAGCGGTCAGATGGAAAGCATTGGCTTTGATCTCTACATGGAGATGCTGCAGGAGTGCCTGGCAGAACTCCAGGGCCAGGACATCCCCAGCGTGGACGACACTCAGGTGGACTTGCAGCTGACCGCTTTCATTCCAGCGGAGTGGATCAGCGAAAACGATGAAAAAGTCGCGGCTTACCGCGCCGCAGCCAATTGCCAGAGCAAGGCCGCCCTGCTCGAGTTGGCTGCGGGCTGGACCGATCGTTATGGCCCGATTCCTGGGCCTGTGCAGAGCTTGCTGCGGTTGCTTGAGCTCAAGCTTCTGGCCAAGCGCTGTGGTGTGTCTCGCATCAGGCCTGAAAAACCCAACGTCCTTTTGGAAACGCCCATGGAGGAGCCTGCCTTCCGTCGTTTGCGCCAGGGACTCCCTCCCCACCTCCACGGGCGGTTGGTGTATCAGCCAGGAGCTGGGGGTACGGCCAAAATTGTGGCCCGCGGTCTGGGCGTTTTGCCGATCGATCGACAGGTGGACGAGCTCATGGACTGGTTGGCCAAGATGGCGGCCCAGGTTCCCTCAGCCGATGGGGGCAGCGACGACCCCCAGGATGATCTCCTCACCAAAGCGAATGCCAAGGTTCTGGCTGTTTGACTGGCTGGGTTGGGATGGGAGTCCGTTGGTGGCCTCGGCAGCCTCAGTCGCCCCGCCCGCAAAGCCTCCCCGCCAGGGCTTCCGCACTCCGCATCGCCCCCTCCACCCTGCCAAAGCCAACGCCAGCCACGAAATCTCCACAAAAGCCCAGTTGCAGCTCTTTGTTCCAGCAGAGATCCATCGGCAGCCCAGGTTGCAAGGGAAAGGCAGCCCCCCAACGCATCAACTGCTTCTCGGCCTGCTCGCAGGGATTGGCTGGCAACCACTCTCCAAGCGCAGCTTCCAGGGAGGCGCAAATGGCTCCAATTACCTGCTGTTCCTGCTGAGGAGAAGGGATCAGCCCCAGTTGGCGAGCGATCGCTGAGCTGGATCCGTAGGTGCCGAGGTGCTCGGAGGCAAAGGTGGCGCTGGAATGGGCCACCACGGCACAGGATCCATCCCTCAAGGGCTGGATGGAGATTCTCCAGAGGCCCCAGCGCAGCTGGGCTCCTGGCTCAAAAGCGAGCAGTCGAAATGGCAAGCTCTGCCACGCCTTGGCCTCAGCAGGGGCGAGGCGCATCAACATCGTGCTGCGCGCTTCAAAGCGCAAGGCGGCAATGGCAGCCAAGGCATGGTTCAACGCGGGATTTTGAAGGCGCTCTGCTGCCACCTGCAGCGGTGGAGCGGGCCAGCCCAAGGTCATGCGGCTCCGTGGATGGGCCAGCAAGGTTCCCGTTAGAACCAACCGCTCGGCTTCAGCTAGGACGATTCCCTCTGAGTTCTTCAGCAACCAGCGATCCTTGTTGCGTTCCACGTCGCGCACCAACGTGTTGAAGTTGGTGCATAGGTTCCCACCAGCCAGCTCAATCAACCCCTCGCAGAGCTTCTCCATTCCCTGTTTGCCATGGAACAGTGACCCTTTCAACAGTGGATCTTGGGGGTTGGCAGCGGGGTTGGCAGCCACCACCTCCCCGCTCTCCTGAAGGAGGGCTATGGGTTCGTCCCATGGTTCGATCCACTCCTGGCGCAGAAGTGGCGTGAGCAGCTCTGGTGGGGGCTGTTCGCAGATGTTGAACAGGCTGGCCCCATGGTCGATTTGCAAGTTCAGGTCTGAGCGGGAACGCCGTGTGGCGGTTCGCCCTCCCGGTCCCCTTCCCGCTTCCCACAGGCTGATGGACTCTGCCTCCCACCCCCGTTGGCAGAGTTGAGCCGCCAATGTGCAAGCTGCCACTCCGGCGCCAACGATGGCCAGCCTTGACGAAGGCTGTAGGAAAGATTGGGCGTTGCTTTGGATACTCGTGCTCGTCCTTTCAGACAAGGCTTGATGGGATCAATTCACAGACTAGCCTCTAGGAAGGTGCGTAGTACATCGATGGGAAGTTCAATGTCATTCTTTGTGTTGATACTGTCTGCGAGGCTGAAGCTATAGATCCCCCCAGCCAGTGCAGTGAGTTGAAAGAAGTCGGGCCTCACGCCATGCCCGGTTTGAAAAATCTCCAACACTTGGCAGCCAGGGGAGAGATACATCAGATTCGTCAGTGCCCCGCCATGGGCAGAGATCACATGGGTGGCTTGATGAAAGAGCTGGATTTGCTTCTGCAGAGGCATGTGATCGAGAGAGATGCATTCAAATCCGTAGGTTGATAAGTAACTCATGACAGCCTCTTCATTGCTCACCCGTCTCAGGGACACATTCCCCCGGGATACATAGAGCCGTTTGCTGGACCCGCCCGGTCTCTGGTGGGCCCCCTCAATCAATCTGTGGGATAGAGCCTGGATTGCAGGAGGGGAAAAGGCATCGAAGTGGCCTGTATCGCTATGGCGAATGTGCCGGTGTGAAAAGCTTGAGATCAGCCCCGCAAAACTCCACGACGCGGCTTGCATCGACGCCGGCACGCCGAGCAGTTGCTCTGCTGACAGTCCCATCAACATCAAGGAGTCCCACTGCCAGGGTTGTAGGTGCCTGGGGGTTAAGATGAAGAAGGGTCTTCCCGTAATCCGACTATAAGCTTCTGCGGCGAGGATGCGGGGTAGGGCGTCAAGAAACCAGTGGAAGTAATTTGGTCTGCTGTTTAAGTAATCGATCAGCACGCAAACATCTGCGTCGATAAAATGCGCATGGTTGTGAAGTTGTCGCCAGATGAGTGAGCTGACTTCTCTTGATTTGAGAATGCGAAATGGGATGGTTTCTTCAATGACACTGAAGTAACGTTCTACGCCGATCCAATCTGGACCATGACAGCTGGCAAGATTTGATGCTTTAACGTATCCACCGGGACGATCAAAGGGTGCGCAGTAGATCTCAAGTCGCTGCAGTGGAAGGTTCCATAGATTCCGCATGTTTGCAGAATAATTACAACTGCTGGCAGGGCTAAGTGGATACCTCCTCCCCAATGCTGCCTCCTTCAAAAGCCGTCTCCCCATCTTCGCGCACCCACAGTGCCAAGCCCCCTCCGCGTCCGCGAGCAGCAAGCCAAGCTGAGCCTGCCGGGGTGTTGTCCCTGGCAATGAGTGCAAAAAAGGGCTCCTTGCCTCTCTTTGGCTCGGGCAAGGGCAGGGTGATCAGCACCCTTCCAGCCAGGGAGATCTGCAAGCGAGTGAACGAAAACATCAAGAGTGGTCGCTTCTGTTTTAAAGCTCCTGGTCCTAAAAAACACAGTTTTAATGGACCAAAGGTTACGGAATTGCTAATCGCTAGTTGACCTTGTTCCCGGTCTTCAATCGTCAGCAGTGCCTTCAGCCCCCTCAGGAATTTACTGCTAGCAACGGAGGGTTCTTTGTTTGTTTTTCCCCAGATCTCTTGAAGTTGCCAACGGCCGATCAGCCCATCCACCTTTAGGCCACTTCCGCTCTTCCGGCTTCGTATTTCGAGAACTCGCAACCTGTCTCCATCGGGGAGAGTGTCGGCATCAATCCCCAAGGTGGTCAACGAACGTCCCTATCCCTCTAAGTGTCACCATCCAATCCTATCGAAAGCATTGGACTCCAGAGCGTTTCAGTAGCGATCCCTGCAGATGGTGCTGGCATTGGATCGAACATTGATCGGGCGGGGCGTGAGGGCAGGACGCCAATCCTCATCTGCCCTCATGGCGCCATCCCCTGCCCGAAGCTCCTCAGCTGCCACCCACTCGCTTTCCTCTAATCCTGCTCGTGTGCGCCTGACAATTTCCACCTCGCACTCCCTGGGGCAATGGAACGTCATGATCTCGAAGGGAAAAACGACTCGCTCAAGAAAAAATGTGGACGCACCCCTTGCGCGGACGATCACCATCCGATCAGTGGAGTTCCGGTAGCTACAAAGAATGGTGCGTTCTGCCCATGAGGTGAACGCTTCAGGGGTGGCGAACTGGGAAAACACGGCCCCTCGTTGTCATGATACCTACATATCCAGGCAGACTTTCCCAGGGTCAACAGTCTCGCTTGCGACGATTTCTGGATTCTAGGTCGATTTACTCAGTCAGCTGCGACGCAGCCAGGAAGGTGCACCGGAAAACCAATCGCCCAAATCATCATGTTTTGGGTCGAAGGCCCCTTTCGGGCCGATTTCGCCGATGTTCATGTCAGCTAGGAAGCGATCGAGTCCCTGTTGCTGGGTTCCTTCTTGTTGTTGTCTTTGAGCCTGCTTGAGCCATCCCCAGACCGATGGATCGCGATCCGCAAACTTTTGCACATAAATGCGTTCGTTCAAAGAAACGGGTTCTGATCTTGCTATTCGCTGAATGATGGCCTGAAGCCTGAGGCGCGTGCTGGGCGTCAGCATCTGGGGGCGAATCTGATGAGGATCTTGCATTGATAGCGAATTGGCACAGTCTAAAGGTGGCGAACCACACCAAAGTCTGTTGATTGTCAGCACTTCCTCTCACCTCTTTCCTCAAGATCCATCCGATCTACCGCGTTGCTGGCATCCCTTAACAGCTCAAAGAAGGTTTGGGGTGATGCTCGCAGCAGTTCAATCCAGTCAGCTTCCTCTAACACAAACACGCCGCACTCCCGATTCATGCCTAAGCGATCAACCAGCATCGCCCAGGCCAGTTCTCGCAGAAATTCGTTTCGCGGGGGCTGATGGCCATCGCCCAGGTGCCCATCCTTACCCTCCACCTCGGTGGAATCGCCTGCCGAAAGAAACAGCCCAACATGCCAGGTGCGAACAAGGTGTACATCCCTCTGCGAGCTTCCCCCTTTGGTTGGACTGCTGGCCCGAACGGCTCGACGCCTCTTGGCCAATAGGTGTTGAAAGGTGGGTCCGACAAGATCGGCCACGTTGAAGACACAGACCTGTTGTTGGTGGCGGTTGCGCTCGGATGGTGCCAAGCCCAGATGCACGCCTTTGGACCCTCTGCGTGGAGCGAGACCACCAGCACGGGCTTCCACATAGCTGCACCACAACGGCAGTGCTGCATCTTGGTTCAGCATGGCGATGGTCAACACAATCGAATCCGCTCCGCCATACACCTGGCCGGTGATGAGGTTTCGCTGTTGAAGGCCCAGACCACGGCATCTCCAGCTGTGGCGCCAGGGAATACACCCTTTTTCCAGGAGGCTCACCAGGGCGCCAATGGTGTGTTCCGTCGAGCTTGGGGACTGGATCATGCGGCGATCGGGATGGAACTCCTGCTCTACCGTTCCACCCCCGTCACACCGTCAATCTGGTAAGGCGTTCTCAGCAAGAGGCACCTTTGCGGCATCGATCGCAGAATCCATCGCCAATCGAAAAGCCAAGGCCGGCTCCAGGTGGGGTTTCACCAGACGAAGGGCTCGCACCGCCAGCAATCCACACAGAAGAGGCCACTCTCTCGGCTCCGAGCAACAACTCAGGCAAAGAGGGCGAATCAACAGCCAAAGATTCTCCTGGGCCGCCGGCTCCAACCTTTGAGGGGCATGCTCGGCTGGCACCTGCGGTGTGCCAAAGGCTGGGGTGCCCAGTCTGGCAATTCCATCCAGCAGCAGCTGCTCCATCTCCGGCAGGGAGTCGCACCCTTCCTGTTGCGCCGCCTCACTGAGCACGGCCCATGGTGAGGCGTAACCATCCATCAGTTGGCGATTCAGGGGATCGCCCACAAGACAAGTGGAGCCGTCTTGGCATTGCACCACTTGCAGCCCCGGCACTCTGCTTCTCCCTTCCTGCCGAGCATCCGTCAAGAGAGAAGCCTGGGAGCTTTGCCCCATCAGAACTCCCGTGCAGGCCATCAGGGTTTCGGCATGAACCCCCCGCTCCGTCCCCAGTTGGTCCAACAACATCTCCAGTGCCACCTCGGAGCCCAACTTGGGCCCAAGGAGGGGGTCCTCCTCCCTGCCTTGAGCAATCACGGAGTGCAGGGTATCGAGGAAAGGCAGGTCGGAACTCGTGGAGTCGGCGGTCATGGAGGAATGACAGGTGCGGCTTTGCTCTGGGGCAAGGATTCCCTGAGGTTCCCAAGCCCTGTTCCCTTCCACCATGGTGGAGGGGCGCTCAGGCAGGCGAGAAACAGGATGGGCAATCTTTTGCTTGAGCTGTTGCCCTGCTTATTGGTGGGAGTTCTGCTGGGCTGGATGGTGCCCTGGTTGCCTGGCTGGCTCGCACCGCTGTTGATCCGTTGGGGGGTGCCCTTCAGCCTGGCGGCTCTCCTGTTGCGCTCAAGCCCATCCTTCACCCTGCTGAAGGTGGGTTTGCTTGGGTTGCTTGTCCCTCTGTTGAGTTTGCTGATTTTGGCTGTCTCTCCCTTGCGTCAACGGATCAGTGAACGCGTCCTGATGCTTGGCGCTGTGGTGGGCAACACGGGCTATTGGGGTTTGCCTGTGGCCCTGGCTCTCCTTCCCCCTGAAGCCATTGCCACTGCAGCGGCCTATGACCTGGCAGGCACGGTGATCACCTGGAGCATGGGGCCCTTGCTGTTGCTGGGAGTGCCAAGAAGCCCAGCCAAACTGGCTTCTCGCCTGTTGGAGAGCCCTGCGCTCCAGGGTTTTGTTCTCTGGTTGCTCATAGGTCGCTCCCCTTGGCGAGAGCAGTTGGCTCTGGGGCTGTGGTGGCCCGCGAGGGTGGTGTTTGTGATGGCCTTGAGTTTGGTCGGGATGCGTCTAGGTCTCACCATCAGGGAACGCAACCTTGCGCTCACAAGCGGCATCTCCTGGGCTTTGGCCTTCAAGTTGGTTGTGGTGCCGGCTTTGGTTTGGCTGTTGGCGAGCCTGGTGCGCTTGCCACTCCTGGATCGTCAGGCCCTGGTGCTCCAAGGCGCAGCCCCCACCGCTCTGGCGGTTCTTCTGATGGCAGAGGCCGAAAAAGAGGCTGTGACCCTGGCCTCCACCATGGTGCTGAGCAGCACCATGGTGGCCATGCTGACCGTTCCCCTCTGGTGGGGCTTGATGCGTTGACCCATCGATTGCCGATGCACCTTTCTCGTTGCCTGGCCTGGAAGAGGCTTGCCTGTCTCTCGCTGGGATTGGTATGGGTGTTCGGCGCTTGGCCGATTCAGGCCGCGCCGAGGCACAGGAGCGCGGCCCTGATCCAGGAGCGTGGCCCCGCGTTGCGGGGGGGACGGCTCACAGGTGGCAGCCTGGTTTCTCTGGAGCGGGCCGAAGGAGGGGATACCCCAGTCCTCACCTTCAGCTCGGATCTTGGTCTGGTGCGTTTGTTGCTCGATACGGGAGCTGCTTCGGCCATGGTCTCGCCAGAGTTGATTCAGCGTCTGGGCCTCGGTAGCCGCCCACTTCCCCCCGCCATCTTTTCGCTGGCTGGCGGCGGCGCGGATTGTCAGTCCCTCAAGCTCTTCAGCACCCGTCTGCCTGAGCTTCGCCTTCCATCTGGGGGCCCCTGGCCCCCTTTGCGCCTTCATGGGCTGGAGGCTTTGGTCATTCCCGCTGTCGCCCTACCCAAGGGGGTGGATGGGGTGTTGGGGGTTCCATCCCTCAAGCAGCTGGCCTTTGTTGTGGATCCTCTTGAGAACCGTGTTCGTTTTGGCCCCGCGGCTCAGCAATGGCGTCGTGCCATGGCGTCCTCTCCGGACGTTCTCCCGCTGGTTTGGCGCCGAGGCGTGCCCCTCCTGCCGCTTCGGGTGCGATCCCGAACGGATGGGCAGGTGCGGGAGTTGCCCGCCCTTGCGGATACTGGCGCTGAGGGACTGTTTCTGACTGCTTCTTTGGCTCAAACGCTCACGCCTTTGGGTCCCGCCCAGTCGGCCCGTCTCATCGGTGCATGCGGTCAGCAAGAGGTGCAGCGTCAACGGTTATTTGGCATCGGCCTGGGTTCACAGTCGCCCACCATCGACAGCGTGGAAGCCATCCTCACCAGCAATCCAGTGTTTGCCTTGCTGGATGTGCAGGCCATTGTTGGACAGGAACTCCTCCGCTTTCGCCGCCAACTGTGGAGGCTGGATGTGGCACCTGCCCGTTTGGAGTTGTGGTGAGGCTCGGGCTGCGCACCCACAGAAAACCCCTCGCATGGGCGTGCGAGGGGTTTTCCGGAGCTGCCAGGCAAGTGGCGCTCAGATCCGACGGGGGGTCAACGTCGTCGGTAAAGCTTTTTTAGAGCTTTACCGGTGGCGGTTGGGGGTGCGAAAACAAATGGTCACATTTGAGGGTTAGGACTCCTGACGACGAAATGGCGCCCATTGAGCCAAGAGCTGCTCATGGCGGACCAAGGCGTAACGGCTGAGCTCGCTGGGCTGACTCCGGTACTGGTCCCTCAGGGATTTGAGCTGGGCCTCCATGGAATGGAGGACAGGGTGGTTCTCGTACACCGCTTCGTTGCAACCGAGACAATCTTAACGGAATCGGAAGATTTTCGCTCCTCCTTGGGGCTGCCCTGGTGCCCCCGCCCATGGCCCATACCATCGTTGGGTTCACTCTGGTTGGCCATGACCCTGGGGGAGGTGTACCTGGAATCCCTTTCCACCGGCATCATCACGCAAGAGGAGATCGACTGGATCACCACCCATCAGGCCGTGTTTAGCCGAGAGGAAGAGGCCATGGCCCTGAGAATTGGGCGCCTTCTGGATGAGGGCAGCCTGCAGATTGGTTGCCGGCTCTTCGCCCATCCTCCCCTCAGCCAACCCCCAACATCCCCCCAGCTGTAGATCCCCTAGGCGGGCTCTTCCTCCTCGCTTCTCAGGGCGCCACCGCAGCTGGAACCCGACCCCGCTGTGCATCCGTAGCAGTGCTCCCCCACCCGGATGGGGGCCTTTTCTGGTGAGGGCTGTAGGAGGTCGCTGAGATGCCGGCCTATGGGGGAAGGAAGCCCCAGCATCTGGTTGAAATCGCAGTCGTAGAGCTGACCTTGCCAATCCACACTGATCAGCGAGCGACACATCACCCGATCCAGGTTGGCTTGGGCATGGTTGGCCCGTAGCAGTTCCTTGTAGGTCTCCAACGTGCCCTCCCGCTCCAGCTGGTCGGCAAACCGTTGGATGGGCATGTTGCTCATCACTTTGAGCTGGTTGAACTCCACCCCATGCTCCTGGGCCAGGGCTGTTTTGAAGGCCAGTTCGAGCGGTTTCTGGGGGGGAGGAAGGGTGGGCCCCAAGGGGTTGTAAACGAGGTGCAGCAAGAGGCCTGAATCCTTTTGGCCGTAGCCAAGTTGGTTGAGGCGCTGCAACGCCTCCAGACTGCGAGCAAACACTCCCTTCCCCCGCTGGCGATCCACGTTGTCGGCTTGATAGCAGGGCAGGGAAGCCACCACAGTGACTCTGTGATCTGCCAGAAACGCGGCAAGCGTCTCCTGTCCAGGCTCCAGGAGTACGGTGAGGTTGCAGCGGTCGATCACCTCCACACCGATCCCTCGGGCTTGCTCCACCAGGGAGCGGAACTGGGGGTGGAGTTCAGGAGCGCCTCCCGTGAGATCAAGGGTGCGGAGCCTGCGTGCTCGCAACACTTGAGGAATGAGCGC